>DATKLQ010000369.1:0-11539 GCA_035542335.1 Ignavibacteriaceae bacterium
TTTCATAAGGAGAGGCAGGTCGCGGATGACAAAAATGATTCCTCCTTTAATATTCAAAATAACTTTATTTGATTCCGCGATATTACTTGTGCTCTCTTTTTTTCCAAAAGGAAGAGAAACATTTTTTAGAGGATAAAATAATCCTTCGGATTTTATTTTTGTTTTCGTATCGAAGCCGTATAGGGAAATTATCTCGCCCGGAATCGTTTTCAATTCAACATTTCCGGCATAGGGGATCAGGAGGGAATTTTCCGCAATAATTTTAAGCTTAATTTGTCGGAAGAATTTTATGACTATTCCCAAATTACAAAAGGTATGATCTAAACGGTTGCCGGTAACACCCAGTAAAACCGATTCCCGAAAATCCCGCTTCATCATCTCCTTAAGGCATTTCTCAACATCGGTATCATTCTGCCTGGAGAGCTTTATAATTTTTGATTTATTCTGAAAATATTTCAGGGTGTGAGGATAAATTGAATCCAAATCGCCAATTATAAAGTCCGGGACAAGATTTAGAGCTTTAGCCTTATTTGCACCGCCGTCTGCACAGACAAGAGACGAGTAACCTTTGCTCTGAAGAAAGGAGATTATTTTTTTTCGAGGAGGTTTTCCGTTTGCGAGAAGTATAAATTTTTTCATTTAGTGTTTGGAGCGGCTCTGCAGATCTCATGGATTCTCTCCGCGGAACAGAGTATTTTCACAGAGAGACACAGAGAAAAATAATATATTTATTTTAATGCCCTGGATGCAATATCGGTACGATAGTAAATATCTTTAAAATTAATTTTCTTTAATGCATCGTAAGCATTCTTCTGGGCTTCTTTTAAATTATTCTGATCAAAAACCGAAGTAATCCCGAGAACTCTGCCGCCGGAGGTTATAACTTTTCCGTCCTTTTCCTTTGTTCCTGCGTGAAAAACCAGGATTTCCTTATTATTGTTAAATTCATCAAGACCATCGATTTCATATCCCGTTGAATATTCATCCGGGTAGCCTTTTGATGCAGCTACAATGCAAACTGCCGAACCGCCTGAATATTTTACCGAAGATTTATCCAATTTCCCGTCTGCTGCCGAATAAATTAATTTGAGAAAGTCTCCTTTTATAACCGGAAGGACGGCTTGTGTCTCCGGATCGCCGAACCTGCAATTAAATTCAACTACCTTAACGCCTTTTTTTGTAATCATTAACCCGCAGTAAAGGCAGCCTGAAAAAGTTCTTCCTTCCTTGCCGAGTCCTTTTAGAGTGGGGATAATAATTTTTTCTTCAACTTCTTTCAGGATCTTGGGGGTTACGACAGGGGCAGGAGAATATGCTCCCATGCCGCCGGTATTTTTGCCGGTATCATTATTTCCAATCCTTTTATGATCCTGGGCTGAAGGAAGGCAGATGAATTCTTTTCCGTCTGTTACCGCAAGAATGGAAGCTTCCTCCCCTTCCAGGAATTCTTCAACAACTATTTTATCTCCCGCAGCGCCGAATATTTTTTTAATAAAGATTTCATCCAGAGTTTTTAAAGCATTCCGAACATCATAACAGATTATGACCCCTTTACCGGCAGCTAAACCATCGGCTTTAATAACAACCGGATATTCTGCCGTTTCCAGGAATTTTTTGGCTTTCGCATATTCTTTTGATTCAAATTCAACATAATCTGCAGTAGGAATTTTATATTTCCTCATAAAGTTTTTAGCAAAAGACTTATGTGCTTCAATCTCTGCGGCTTTAGAATCAGGCCCGAACACTTTAATTCCGTTCTTACGGAAAAAATCTCCCAATCCCTCGACAAGAGGCTTTTCCGGACCGATTATAATAAGTTCGACTTCTTTTTCTTTACAAAATGAAAGGAGCTTTTCAGGATCATTAATATCCAGGCTGATATTTTCTCCCAATTTTTTTGTACCGGGATTACCGGGAAGGATATAAAGATTTTTGATTAAGGAACTTTCTTTAATTTTATATGCAAGGGCATGTTCTCTTCCGCCGGAACCGATTAAGAGAATATTAATACGCTGGGATAATGCTCCGAAATGGAAAATGGAAAATCCCGCAAACGGGACAGGTGGGAAATGGAAAATGGAAGGAATATTGCGAAAAAACGATTTATTATGAATCCATAAATCCATAGAACAGTATCAATTTAATTTTAAACAAATCTGATAAAAAATTTTTCTATTCTTTCTCATTCTCATTCTCCCGTCTTTTGGCCTATCTCGGCTTGTCCGCTTTGGCTCAATGCCAAGTCGAGACAGAGCCGGGCCAAGGCGGGCGAGGGTCGCTCGCAGAGTCCGTCAGACTCTGCGGTCGAAGACTCCGTCTGAGTCTTCGGACTCTGACGAGAGTCTGACGACTTTCGGCGATTTTCTCTTAATCTCTGCTATACCACTTCATCTTTAACCAGGAATTGAAACTCTTTAGTGAGAAGCTCCGTAAGATATTCACGCTGATACTGTTTTATAAACTCTTCATTGGGTATGGGCAATGCATTACGAGTAAAGAGGTCATAAACCTTCAGGATGGTATTTTTTATTTCCTCATCATTATCCGGGGCAGTGATAAATGCAGCTCCACATCCTGCTGCAATCATTTTCGCAGCTCCGTCCGGCAGGCAGGCAATAAAAGGTTTGCCGGAGCCGATATATTCCATCAATTTCCCTGGTAAAATTGTATCGCTGTGCTTCCATTTCCCGAGCATCATCCACAAAACATCGCTAAACATAATTTTCTCAATTGCTTCATCATGGTTTAAGTAGCCATGGTTAACTACAAATTCTTGCAGATTATAGTTCTTAATTAATTTTATATTGCTTTTTCCCAGGTGACCTACAAAATGGAGCTCAATGTTTCCGGCAATATGCGGATTTTCTTTCTTTAATTTGTTGAATGCGCTGAAGAAATGCTTTGGCGTGTTGTGCTCATAAAAAATCCCCGAATATGTCAGTATCATTTTTTTGTTTGAAGCATTACCTGTTGCAAAAGAGGTGAAATCCGCAGCATCATAACCGTGAGGTATAATTACCAAATCTTCGAAAGTAAGAAAATTATAAACTCTAATTAGAAGCTCTTTAATCTTTCTATTCGTTACGATTATTTTATCAGCGGCTTTTAAAGCATTATACTCCATTTTTTTATTTAAATATTTATGAAGCGGAGTAGGATAGAAAGAGAGATAGCTGTCATACCAAAGATCGCGGTAATCCACAAAAAGGGGAACTTTAAATTTCCTTTTAAGCTGGGCAGCCATTACAAATGAAGAAAAGGGCGGGACTGTAACAAATATTACATCGAAATGCTCTTTTGAAAGCAATTCAGAAGCTTTTTTATAGGCTTTTTTAGACCATGAAACTTTATTATCGGGGACAAAGATTGTCTGGCTCATCCGGTTCAGAAACTTTCTCAGGAATTCCGACGGCAGCCTGACAGTTCCAAGCCTGGATAAAACAGAATTGGGATCGTTTGCTTCCGTTCTAATAATCCTTATGCCTGCTTCCTCAGATTCTTTCAAAAGAGAGGTGTCATGAGCAAAATAAGCTACTTTACCGGCAGTAATAACCGTAGGTTCCCAATTATACTTCTTCATGTACTTTACGAACTTTAAAGTCCGCTGCACACCGCTTAAACCCATTGGAGGGAAGTAATATGCTATGACAAGTACTTTAAACAATGTTGTTGTCTCGTTTTAACAAGTAAAAAGGAAAAAGCAAAAAAATTGAATTTTGCCTTTTGACTTTTGCCTTTTGCCTTAGATATGATAATTCGGAGCTTCTTTTGTAATAATAACATCATGCGGATGACTCTCTTTTAAGCCGGCCAAAGTCATCCGGATAAATTTAGCCTTAGTAATTAATTGTTGAATATTTCTCACACCACAGTAGCCCATTGCTGCTCTCAAGCCGCCGATCAGCTGATAGATTGTATCGGATAAAGGGCCCTTATAAGGCACCCTTCCCTCAACACCTTCCGGAACAAGCTTGGCGATGTCTTCTTCCACATCCTGGAAGTAACGGTCTTTACTACCTCTTTTCATTGCAGAGAGCGATCCCATTCCTCTATAAAGCTTAAAGCTCCGTCCCTCAAAGAGTATTTTCTCTCCGGGGCTTTCCTCAACTCCGGCAAATAAACCTCCAATCATAACGGAATTAGCGCCGGCAGCAATTGCTTTAGGAACATCGCCGGTCTGTTTAATTCCGCCGTCTGCAATTATCGGTATCCCTTTGGATTTTACTGCACGGTAAACTTCGGCTATAGCAGTTATCTGGGGAATGCCGACCCCGGCTATAACTCTTGTTGTACAAATTGAACCCGGACCGATACCTACTTTAACCGCATCGACTTTGCAATTCATTAAATCAATTCCCGCCTCATAAGTTCCAATATTACCTGCAATTAGCTGGATATATTTGAATTTATTTCTAATTTCTTTTATAGTTTTTAAAACTCCTTCAGAATGTCCATGGGCAGTATCAACAACAATCACATCTGCACCGGTTTTTGATAAAGATTCAATCCTATCCATAGTATCGACAGTTATACCGACAGCAGCCCCGACACGCAGTCTGCCATGTTCATCTTTACAAGCATTAGGATGCTTTTTCTTCTTCTGGATATCTTTAAAAGTAATTAAGCCTTTAAGTATTCCGTTTTTATCTACCACCGGCAGCTTTTCAATTTTATGTTTCTGGAGTATTGTTTCGGCTCTTTTCAAATCCGTACCGATGGGGGCAGAAACCAGGTTTTTTGTAGTCATTAAATCTTTAACTTTCAGAGATCTTTTCGGATCAAACCTCAAATCGCGGTTGGTAAGAATTCCTACCAATTTGCCTGCATTATCTACAACAGGGATACCTGAAATGCTGTATTTCTTCATTATATCAAGGGCATTGCCGATAGTTTTATCAGGTGTAAGTGTAACAGGATCCCTGATCATTCCGCTTTCAGATCTTTTAACCTTATCTACTTCAACACATTGCGCTTCTATACTCATATTTTTATGGAGGATGCCTATACCTCCTTCACGGGCAAGAGCAACAGCCATTGCGGATTCGGTGACGGTATCCATTGCCGCAGAGAGAATCGGTATATTAAGCCTTATTGCAGAGGTTAAAACAGAGGAAACATCCACTTCTCTTGGAAGAATGCCGGATCTTCCGGGCATTAATAATATATCGTCAAAAGTAATTCCTTCAATTAAAGTTTCTTCATTAAGCATTTTTAATCAATCTTTTGATGTTATATAAGAAAATTAAATTATTCCCTATAGTTGATCCTAATCTCAATGTATCCTAATCATTATCTGAACTTTCTCAACTTTCGTTCGGAAGATCCCGATATTCATCTGGATGACAATTCTTTCCTTTTCGGATGATCCCGATATGCATCGAGATGACAGATGCTGAAACAAGTTCAGATGCTAAAACAAGTTCAGCATGACAGCTCCCATTATTTTTATGTGAATTATTCATATGCGGCAATCCCGGTAATATCCTCACCTACAATAAGTGTATGCATTTCATGAGTGCCTTCATAAGTTTTAACCGATTCCAGGTTTGCAGAATGGCGCATTACAGGATATTCATCCAGGATACCGTTTGCGCCCAAAATTTCACGTGCAATTCTGGCAATCTCAAGCGCTTTCTCGCAATTATTTCTTTTAGCAAGAGAAACCTGGGTATGTTTTAAGCTTCCGTTATCCTTCATTCTTCCAAGCTGCAAATTCAGAAGCTGAGCTTTAGTTATTTCAGTAAGCATAAACACAAGCTTTTCCTGGGTCATCTGGAAGGCGGCTATCGGCTTATTAAACTGGATTCTCG
This sequence comes from Ignavibacteriaceae bacterium, assembly GCA_035542335.1. Taxonomy (GTDB): domain Bacteria; phylum Bacteroidota; class Ignavibacteria; order Ignavibacteriales; family Ignavibacteriaceae; genus DATKLQ01. Next base: position 5,811 of record DATKLQ010000369.1, read on the forward strand.
ATTTAGCGTAATTCAATGCGGTATCGTAGCAGGCCATCATTGATCCTACAACACCCCATGCAATGCCGTATCTTGCCTGATTAAGACACATTAATGCATTTTTAAGTCCTGAAGTACCGGGTAAGATATTTTTTCCAGGTACAAATACATTATCAAAAATTAATTCTGAAGTTACGGAAGCTTTTAGAGAGTGCTTTCCTTTCATTTCCGGGGCTGAAAATCCTTTAAAGTCTTTCTCAACTATAAAGCCTCTCACTTCCCCGTTTAATTTTGCCCAGACTACAGCAATATCCGAAATAGTGCCGTTAGTAATCCACATTTTTGCGCCGTTCAGAATGTATCCGCCGTTTGTTTTTTCCGCTTTTGTAACCATCCCGGCAGGATTAGATCCGAAATCAGGTTCTGTTAGGCCGAAGCATCCGATCATTTTTCCGCGTGCGAGAAGCGGGAGCCAATAGTCCTTCTGCTCTTCGCTGCCGAAAGTAAATATAGGATACATTACAAGTGCACTTTGGACAGAGACAAAACTTCTGAGGCCGCTGTCTCCCCTTTCCAGTTCCTGCATAACAAGTCCGTAAGCGACATTATTCATTTCGGCGCAATCATATTTCTGAGGCAGAGTAGAGCCGAATAGACCCATTTCGGCCATTTTAGGAACAAGTTCAATGGGAAAGCGATTTTCGCGGCTGCATAATTCGATTATGGGAATGACTTCTCCGGACACAAATTCCCTGACGGATTCCCTAATCATTTTTTCTTCATCCGAAAGAAGAGAATCTATGTTAAAATAGTCTACTCCCGTGAATTTATGCATTCAGCCGTTCCTAACTTTTACATTTGGGAAGATCAAAGTTATTAAAAAATTAAAAGAGTACAAAAAGGCAAGTATGGAGTAAGGAGTATGGACTATGGATTTTGGAACAAAAAGTACTCCGAAAAGAATTAAACAAGAAGTACTTTCACTCCAAGCCATAGGATAGGTTTCATTCTTAATTTTTTCATTTGCAATTCAATTTCAGATCTGAGTTAATCTATTTTATCTGCGTCATCTGCGTTCCATTTAGGCAATAACTGTTCATTATTACCTACTTCAGATGTAACATAACGTCATGCAATCCTTCGGTATTACAATATTAAATGCATAAATGCCGCTACTCCAGAGGGCTATTTGGGGCATCCTTTTCCCCCAGAAATTAATTGCTTATTTTACTCTGAAAAGCTATTTTATAGTATAAATTTAATTTACTCCCCTATTTTCTTCAAAAACGGAGGGGGTAATGCTTCGAAATAAAGTGGGATAGGCATTGCCGGATAAGGATTCACATCTGAAATCTATATTCTAAGAATAATTATAGCTCCGTTTAAAAGGTTTTTTCCTATCCCGTTGATTCATCCATAAAATTGCTCCATTTGAAAAGTTTTATGTGAGCGACGGAGCGAAGCTGTAAAAACGATTATAAGATTGAAAGGTTGAATGAATGCATGGATGCATGAGAATGGATGAATATCCGTTTGGGAAAAAAATTATTACAAATTAAATCTTTAAATCCTTAACTGATCTTTCACTGTTTAGAAGGAAAAAATATAATGAAAAAAGGGGTCATATTAATTCAGTTAGCTTTTATCCTAAGCTTTTGTTCAGAATCCCAATCCCAATGGATTAAAGCATATTATCCATATAATGGTTATATAAGCTCATTATATTGCCAGGATTCACTATTATATGCCGGTTCAGTAAGCAACATTTATATTTCCAATAATGATGGTAAAAACTGGACAACGGTTAATCTTACAGATAAAAACACAGCCATAACCGGATTTGCCAGCAGCGGCAGCAATATTTATGCGGGAACTGCCGGGGAAGGGATTTACATTTCCTCCGATAATGGAAAGGGATGGACTACATCAAATGAGGGTCTGTTAAATTTAAATATTGCCTCAATCGCAGTCCGGGATTCTATAATTTTGGCAGGAACAGACGGCAACGGAATTTTCCGTTCCACAAATTATGGATCAAGCTGGATGCAAGCCGGTGAGGGGGATATAATTAATGAAAAAATAACAGCAATGATCTCGATTAATTCAATAATAATTGCAGGTTCAAACGGCGGGAAGATTTACTGTTCAACGGACGCCGGAGCTCACTGGGAATTAACATCATCTGCGGGAATTTATTCGATAAGCTCATTTACAAGAAAACAAAATTTGATTTTTGCAGCTTCAAGCGGTACAGGTGTATACCGTTCTTCCGATAATGGTTCAAACTGGTCTCCCGTAAACGACGGACTTTTCAACAAAAATATTACATGCATAGTATCTGATGATTCGATGGTTTTTGCCGGCGCAATGATGAGCGGCATTTTCCGTTCAACAAATAACGGAGATTCATGGTTGAATCTAAAAAACGGTCTTCTCGATTCAACCGTAACTTCACTTTCAATTTCTGATTCGATTGTTTTTACAGGTACACAATTCGAAGGTGTATTCAGCTCGTCGGATTTTGGTGAACTTTGGATACCGATGAACAATGGTTTGATAAGCACAATTGTTAATCTTTTTTTAACGGATAAAGAAAATATTTTTGCCGGGACACAAGGAGCAGGAGTACTTCTTTCAAGAGATCAGGGAAAAAGCTGGACAGACTTAAATTCAGGATTAACCTCACTAGATATTGTTTCCCTGGCAGTACAAGATTCTACTATTTATGCAGCAACACTATATGACTGGGTTTTTAAATCCTCCGACTATGGTAAAAACTGGTTCCCTACCACCCGCGTTCAGACGAACTCATCTGCATTGGCAATCGCGGATTCGGTTTTATATGTATCAACCGATATTGACGGGGTATTCAGATCTACAGATGAAGGTGTGACCTGGGAAAATCTTGGTCTGACCTATAATTATTTAAAACCTATAGCGGCTAAGGATTCATTGGTTATAACGGGATCATCTATTTACAAGGGGGTATTTTTATCATCAAATTGGGGAAATGATTGGATATCCTTAGGATCCTCGTATGCATTCTCATCCATTAATACTCTCAACTGGTGCGGAGACAATATAGTTGCAGGAATGGATAACGGATTATTCTTCAGGGAAATTGACGGCGACAGGTGGATTAATAAAGGGCTGCATGATTGGGTATGCTGCACTGCAGTCAGAGATTCGCTTATTTTAACTAGCACCTACTCCGGGATATTTTTTTCCCAGGACCGGGGAGAAAACTGGACCAGAATAGATTCCGGCTTAACCGCTCAGGTTTATGCGATAGCAATATTGGGCTCAGATTTATTAGCAGGCGACGGCGATAAAAATATATGGAAAAGATCCATTTCCCAAGTAATTACAGGTATAAATAACGAATCTCCGTCTGTCATTTCAGCTTATTTTCTGCAGCAGAACTATCCAAATCCCTTCAATCCGGAAACCGCAATTGAATTTTACATTCCTCAAAGAACTAATGTAAATCTTAAGATATTTGATCTTTTAGGGAATGAAATTGCAGAATTAATAAATGAAGTGAAATCTGCTGGCAGATATAAAGTAACCTTTAGGGCTTTAGGGTTAAGCAGCGGAGTTTATTTTTATCAATTGAGAGCCGGGAATTTTATTCAGACAAAGAAAATGATAGTCATTAAATAAAAATTACAAAATTGCAAGATTGCAAGATTACAAAATTGTTTGGATGCCCGCTGGTGGTGAGGTCTCGCCTAGAGGCGGACATGAATGCAGGGAATGAATGACTGAATGGATGAACGAATGACTGCCCCGTTTGCGGGGAATAGATTAATGGAAGGTTCAAGTTTAAGTTCCCGCCTTCGCTAAAGCTTCCACGGCCAGGTCGGCGGGCAGGCAAGTTCAAGTTCAGGTTCAAGACAAAATCCGAGATAAAGATAATTTTTAAAAACGCCGGAGGGGCAGAAGTGAAAAATACTTATTTAGGTCCTTTCAAAAAAAATCTTGAACAAAAAAAGCTAAAGGAAGAAAACTCTTCTTATCAAATAAAAATTGTACCTTTACAAGAACTTCCGGGAGCGGATGAATCAGAGAAGAAATTGTATAAAGAAGACAATATTTCCCGGGAAACACGTAAACCGAAGCTGCTGGACGAAGTAAAGGCTTTATTGAGAATAAAACATTACAGCAAGAGAACTGAGGAAGCATACATAGAATGGATCAGAAGATATATAATTTTTCACAACAAAAAACATCCTGCAGAGATGGGAGAAAAGGAAATTACTCAATATTTAAATCATCTCGCGCAAAAAGAAAATGTTTCCGCATCGACACAAAATCTGGCTTTATGTGCAATTGTATTTCTTTATAAGCAGGTATTAAAAAAAGAACCGGGCGAATTGAAATTGACTTGGGCAAAGAAGGGGAAAAAGCTGCCCATCGTTTTTTCCAGGGTTGAAGTTAGAAAGATCCTGAATAATTTGAATGGGATAAACCGGATTATGGCTAATCTTTTATATGGTTCGGGATTAAGGCTGATGGAATGTATACGGCTTAGAGTTAAAGACATTGATTTTGAATATGATAATATTATTGTCAGGTCCGGCAAAGGCAAAAAAGACAGGGTAACCGTTTTGCCTGAATCATTAAAAGAAAAATTAAAGGAACATTTAGAGAAAGTTGAAAAGCTTCACAATAAAGATCTGGAAGCAGGATATGGATCGGTTTATTTGCCGGATGCTTTGGCAAGAAAATATAGAAATGCATCAAGAGAATTTGGATGGCAGTATCTATTTCCGGCTTCACAAATATCATTTGACGAAAGAACGGGAATAAGCAGAAGGCATCATGTTGATGAATCTGTTCTGCAAAGAGCCGTGAAAAAAGCAATAAAAAAAGCAGGTATAAGGAAGCAAGGAAGCTGTCATACATTCCGGCATTCATTTGCGACTCATCTTTTAGAAGACGGTTACGATATCCGGACAGTTCAGGATTTATTAGGGCATGAAAATTTAAATACAACGATGATTTATACACACGTGATGAAGAAAGGCGGGCTGGGGGTTAAGAGTCCGGCGGACAGGCTGTAAGTCATTCATAGTCATTCATGGTCATTGATAGAAATTCGATTGTCATACGGTTGTCATTCGGTTGTTCCGAAATTTTAAAATGTTATAATTAGAAGAATGAAAATAAAGAGGACACTTTTACCGAACCAGCCAGGGACGAAGGCGCTTATAGAAAGATTCGGGAAGGATCTTATATGTGTAAGATACAGGTATGATAAAGAGCGGAACAAAAAAGTTACCACGGCAGAAATTATAATAGACGAAACAGAGTGGAAGAGAAACGAGAAAAAAATTCCATCAAACAAAATAATGTTTGTAGCCGTATCTTATGGGGAAAGAGATTTAGCAGACTTAGTAAAATCGGCCGGAGGCAAATGGAACAGGGGGAAAAAAGCATGGGAACTCACATATAAGGAAGTAAAGAAACTAAGGTTAGAGGATCGATTAATAGAAATGGGGAAGGATGAAAAGAAGGAATTGAATGAATATTTCAGTTATAAATAATGTCTATATTTAGACAGTTATAAAAAAGTGTCTACATTTAGACAGTTTATGTCTATGTTTAGACATAAAAGTCAGGAAAGTAATCAACTTAATAATAATGTTAGGCCATTTCAACAAACAAATAGGAAACTAATAATTGGCAATAAAACTGACGCTGGTATAAAGCTCTGCCAATGTAGGTTTTTTGGTTATTATAAGTTT
>DATKLQ010000370.1:0-3501 GCA_035542335.1 Ignavibacteriaceae bacterium
TGAAAATGGATGTTGCAGATAATATAATCGATCACGGCACTAATGTTTATATGCCTTCAATACCTGAAAAATTTGAGGATGACGGGCAGGGACGGCATACATTTCTTGCATTATCCGGTGCAAAGGTGAAAGGATTCGATACAGACAGGGAAATATTTTTAGGTCCATACCGGACATATGCAAATCCTATTGTAGTTGAGAAAGGAGAATGTAAAAATTCTATCGCCGTGGGTGATAACGGGTGCGGCGTTCTGCAGTTTGATCTCGAACTGAAAAAGGGAGAGTCAAAAGAGATTGTAGTTCTCATGGGGATCGGTTTAGCAGGAGTTGAAGGGAAAATGGCTGTTGCTGAATTAGGTAAACCGAAGAATGTACATCAGGAATTTAAAAAGCTGAAGGAATTTTGGCATTCAAGAATTACCGGAATGACTGTAGAAACTCCTGATGAAGAGTTCAACAGCATGCTTAATATGTGGAACCCGTACAACTGCATGATGACTTATACATGGTCCCGCGCTGCTAGCTTGATTTATACCGGCGAGAGAGACGGATTGGGATACAGAGATACTGTACAGGATATGCTGGGAGTTATTCATTTAATACCTGATGAAGTTAAGGAAAGACTTGAGCTGATGTTGACCGGACAGGTTTCGAGCGGAGGCGCAATGCCGGTAATAAAACCTTTTGCACATAAACCCGGCAGTGAAAAAAGTCCTGATGAAAAAAATTTTCGCTCCGATGACTGCATGTGGCTGTTCAATACCGTCCCGGCTTACGTAAAGGAAACCGGTGATGTTTCCTTTTTTGAAAAGGTCCTTCCGTATGCCGATAAAGGTGAAGATAATGTTTTGGGTCATTTAAGAAGAGCAATTCAATTTAATCTTGATCGTTCAGGAAATCATGGATTGCCGTGCGGATTATTTGCCGATTGGAACGACTGTCTGGAATTAGGTCATGATGGTGAAACTACTTTTGTCGCATTCCAGCTTCGGTATGCCTTAAAAACTTATATGGAAATTTCCAGGCTCCTGAATAAAACCGGTGAAATTAATTGGGCCGATGAACATCTGAAAAAGCTGGATGATAATCTTGAGAAATATGCCTGGGACGGCGAATGGTATTTGAGAGCTTACAGGGCAGACGGATTAAAATTCGGCTCAAAAGAAAATGATGAGGCTTCAATTTTTCTTGAACCCCAGCCGTGGGCTGTTATCAGCGGGCATCTCTCGGAAGAAAGAAGCCTCCATCTGATGGATACCTTAAAAAACCGCCTCTCAACCGATTATGGTTTAATGATCTGCGATCCCCCTGTAGTAAAGACAGATCCCAAAGTAATTAAAGCCAGGCTTTTTAATAAAGGAATGAAGGAAAACGGTTCGATCTTCTGTCATACTCAAAGCTGGCCCATTATTGCCGAAACTATTTTAGGAAGAGGCGATCAGGCTTATGAATATTACAGGAAATTTATGCCGGCAGCTTATAATACAAAAGCTGAGATTAGGCAGATTGAACCTTACGTTTACAATCAATTCATAAACAGCAAATACAATCCGCGCTATGGTGCGGCACGTCTCCCCTGGTTGAGCGGCTCTGCTGCATGGGCATATTATACCGCCACACAATTTATACTTGGTATTCAGCCGGATTATGAAGGATTAAAGATTAATCCCTGTATTCCGTCTGATTGGAAAAATATAAAAATTACAAGAAGATTCCGCGGCAAGAACTTTAAAATCAGGATAAAAAACCAGAACGGTGTTCAAAAAGGAGTTAAAAGAATTATTCTTAACGGAAAAGAATTGGAATACAACACAATTCCTTTTAATCTTATGAATGATAATAATGATGTAGATGTTTTAATGGATTAATGTGCGTTATTAATTTTTGGAGCAGACAAATGACAAAAGCAACATTTCAATATGGGATCACGGCGCTTTTTTTCTTTTTTTACGTAAATGTTTTCGGGCAAGTTGACGGAACAACCGGTTTGCCTTTAGGAGGCATCGGCACTGGTGCCGTAAAATTTAATGCCGGCAGCGGAACCTTTTCGGCAAACTTCATTACTCCTACCCGCAACGGAGATTACCAATTGCTTGCAAATGCTCAGTTTCAATTGTTTACAAAGAGAGGGAGTTCAGTTCAGACATCTGATAAGATGACCGCTCAGCAAAACGGCGGACATGTAAATGATGATGCAGTTTTTCCGCTTCACTACGTGAATTTCGGAGTGATAAACGGGATTTCAATTAACATGACTGCATTTATTCCTTTTGCTCCAAAATCTTTACAGGATATGTGTCATCCCGCCGCAATGTTTGAGTTTTCCGTAAGCAATACATTAACTGATCCGGCGGAAATATCAATAGCATTCCAAATTAATATGCCGGCAGTTCCTTCTGCTGTAACAGATACCGGTTTTACCGCCGGTTCATCTTCTCTGCAGCTTTCCCTCATCGGATCTTTTCCGGCAGGAAACGGAACTTTAAGCTTCGGCAGCGATAACGGCTTTTTTTCTGCCGGTGTATGCAGCAATTTGTTTACCGGTACGCTGAACCGTCTTGCATTAAAGGTTACTTTAAATGGTTCGGAGAGCAAGATTCTAAGGTTCGTTTTAGGTTGGAATAAACCTGATGATGCTGCGCATTATCAATATTCAAATTATTGGAACGGTGCCTGGTCAGCGGCGGTTTCCGCTATGAATAAATTTGATAATTTCAAAAGTAATTCCGAAGAATTGGTAAGCAGGATGAGATCCTCCAATCTTCCGCGATGGCTGATTGATCAAACTTTGAATTCACTTGTAAACCTGGTTAACAACAGCGTCTATTTAAAAGATGGAAGATATTGCTATACCGAAGGGATGTGGTCTCCTGAAGGAACAATGGACCAAATGTGGCATGCAAGACAGGTTTATACGATGATTAACCCGGATCTAGCTTGGAATGAATTAGAGTGGTGGGCTAGAACCCAGCATGTGCAGAATTATACCGGGCAGATTCATCATGATTTCGGAGAGAACTTTAATTATGTAAGCTGGGACAATACCGAGCATTCCGATTATAGAGAGATCAATGAATGGGTAGACTTGAACTGCGGATTTATTATTTCCGTATACGAAGCTTTCATTGCCGACCCTGATCAAAGTAAGCTGGATTATTTCTGGCCTTATTTAAAAAAAGCTGCGCAGCGTATCCTTGATCAGGTCAATCTTTATGGTAGCCCTCAATATCCCTACACATTTCAATCGTCCTTAAGTTCTTATGATGCCGGGGGAAACTCCCAGGCTTATAATACCGGCTTATCAGTAGCTGCTTACAAAATTATGAGCTATCTTTCGGAAATAAAGGGAGAAGCCGGAACCGATACTTTATATCAAAATGCTTTAAAAAATGCAGTTGAAGGCTTTGAGCAACGATGGCTTGATAATTCATATCCTTTGGAGAATTACTGCGAATCTGTTCTTGGAGGTCCCTGGATAATAAATTTTTTGAAGCTTGGTTC
>DATKLQ010000371.1:0-8639 GCA_035542335.1 Ignavibacteriaceae bacterium
GGTGTTACCGTTGCAAAAGAGATCGAACTGGAAGATCCGACTGAAAATATGGGCGCGCAGATGGTTCGCGAAGTAGCATCCAAAACTAGTGATGTTGCAGGCGATGGTACAACTACCGCAACCGTACTTGCCCAGGCTATCTACAAGGAAGGCTTAAAGAATGTAACTGCCGGTGCAAACCCGATGGATCTCAAAAGAGGCATCGATATGGCTGTTACAAAAGTCGTTGAATACTTGAAATCCGTCAGCAGGGATGTTGAAGGAAGAAATGAAATAGCACAGGTAGGCGCTATATCTGCAAACAATGATAAATCGATTGGCGATTTAATTGCAGATGCAATGGAAAAAGTCGGCAAAGACGGTGTAATTACCGTTGAAGAAGCAAAAGGAACCGATACCTCGCTGGATGTGGTTGAGGGTATGCAGTTTGACCGCGGTTATCTTTCCCCATATTTCGTTACGGATGCCGAATCAATGGAAGCAAACCTCGAAGATCCTTATATCTTAATTCATGATAAAAAAATCTCTGCAATGAAAGATCTCCTGCCAATCCTTGAAAAGGTTGCACAGCAGGGAAAAGCTTTGTTGATTATTGCCGAGGATCTCGAAGGCGAGGCACTGGCGACGCTTGTTGTGAATAAAATCCGCGGAACCTTAAAGGTATGCGCAGTTAAAGCCCCGGGGTTCGGCGACAGAAGAAAAGCAATGCTCGAAGATATTGCCGTATTAACGAACGGCACCGTTATTTCAGAAGAGCGCGGCTTTAAGCTTGAAAACGCAACGGTATCTTATCTGGGCAGCGCTAAAAAAGTTGTCATCGATAAAGATAATACGACAATTGTCGAAGGTGCCGGAAAAGCCGATGAAATAAAGAAAAGGATTAATGAAATAAAAGTTCAGATTGATAAAACCACTTCCGATTATGACAAAGAGAAGCTCCAGGAAAGACTTGCAAAGCTTTCCGGCGGAGTGGCAGTGCTGAAGATCGGTGCTTCAACAGAGGTTGAAATGAAAGAGAAGAAAGCACGCGTTGAAGATGCTCTTCATGCAACTCGGGCCGCAGTTGAGGAAGGAATAGTAACCGGAGGAGGGGTTACATTCGTAAGGGCAATGTCGGTTCTTGAAAAGCTGGAAGGGGAGAATGCAGATCAAACAACAGGAATCAGAATTGTTCAGAGGTCCCTGGAAGAGCCTTTAAGACAGATAGTAAATAATGTCGGCATTGAGGGCTCGGTCGTCCTTCAAAAGGTCAAAGATGGAAAAGATGATTTCGGTTTTAATGCGGCCACTGAAACCTTCGAGCCGTTAATAAAAGCGGGAGTAATTGATCCTACAAAAGTTGCCAGGATTGCTCTTGAGAATGCAGCATCTGTCGCTTCATTGCTCATTACCACCGAAGCTGTTGTATACGAGAAGAAAGAGAAAGAGCCCGCTGTTCCGCAAATGCCTCACGGCGGCATGGGTGACATGGGCGGCATGTATTAATAATTATAATTCTCCTCAAGCGAGAATTTATTAAGGGCGGGAAAAAACCCGCCTTTTTTATTTTAAATCCTTATGATTACCTTTGAAAAAAAGTAATCCTCCCTGATGAGGATCAGGGAGGGTATTACGGGCTTTTAGGTATTTGAGGGGGAATTTTTATAAATGCCGCGGTTTTTATCGTAATTAAATTTATCTTTAGCTGCCTCATATAATAATTTAAGTATAACATCATCATCGCTCTCTTCAACTGGAAGTCCAAGCTCAATACATTTATTTAAAAGTTCATTTCTCCCGGCAGGCATTTCCAATTCAAATAACTCTTCTGAAACAACAGTTCTGAATTCTGTATTTTTAGAAGAGGCATTCTTGAACCGCTTTTTGTCGGAAGAAGAGGTTTGAGGATTCCTATCTTTCAATATAACCTCCGATTATAAGATTTATTGATAATCCCATTTTCCCTATTTTAGATAAGAAAAATTATGGATTATGGATTACATTATTTTAAAGAACTTATATTCTTAAAGAACTTATATTCGATCTATTTAGAATTTATAAGGATTTGTAAAATCCCCCGTAAAAAAAGCCAATAATGATGCCAGCGGCAGGAAAGGATGATAATAGCCCGATTTCTCCCAATTATCTGTTTTGGTAAAAATAATTCCCCCAATTATTTTCATAGTAAGTGAAGAGATTTCGCACTTATACAAAAATATTTTTTATTCTATAATATATTCTTGAAAAAAATTTTTCTATTCTGAAATTTTTTTCATTTTTTTCATCAATTACCAATTCGTCATCAATAAACAGACTATTTTTTTTATATGTTAAATCAAGAAAAAGCCGGAGCGTTTTGTAACTATCATCCCTTCTAACGGGAAGACCCAGTTTAAGGCATTCCGCCATCAGCTCATTCCTGGATTTCCCGACCGTCTCACTAGAAAACATTTCAAACTTCTTGGATTTCAATTTTATTCCTTTTTTTTCTAAAAAATCAATTTAAGTGCCACACCGATCTATAACGGGATTATATAGATTAGCTTCCAATTATATCCTTTTAAAAATCTCTGTGCGAATTAATTGCATTAGGACGTATTATATTTCGGCTCTAAAAAATCAGAAACGATATGTGAATTTAATTCCGATATGACTAAGACTTGAGGCTTCGGTTTGATTGAAATCAATTTCAAAAAGATCTGAAAAAAATAAAAGATCAATCTGACTGTAAAGCCATACACCTACAAGAGCAGCTATTGAAATATTCCTTAACTTATAAGCCCGATTGTACTTTTTATACCGGTATTCAATTAAACCGGGATCCGATTCCTTTGTATATAATTTTTCTTTTCTATCGGTATCCCACCAGAAATAAATTGCAGAGCCCAAGGCAGAGGCAGTGAGACCGGTTAATACCCAGGCTTTTATCGAACTTCCCGTATATAAATGGCCGAGACCGGGAAAGATAATTGAGCGTATAACAGCCTGACTGACCTTATTCCCTACTTCCCGCTCATAGATGCGGGGGATATATACGGTATCTACTCTTGCAACAGATTTTTCCGGATTCTGAACGGATCTTGTATAAAAATTTTCTTTAACTTTTTTGAAGAAGGAGATAATCTTGGGAGAAATTTTTGTCGAATCTAGGGTAAATGTGCTGTCAATTTTTAATATCTCATTGAAGCTCCTTTCGGCATTTTCATCTTCAGCGAGGGCAAAATGCGAAACAGCCTTAAACAGGTAGGCTTCAATTAATTCTTTTTTTAACAGCTCTTCTTTTTTAAGAAGCAGGTGATTGATGCCATTTATAACTGAGCTATATTCAAACTTTTCAAGCTTTTTCCTCAAAATTGCCAAAGAATCCTCTACGGGATTTCTTAATGTATCTTTAATTCCGGCTTTTGATTCAGTCCTATTATTAATAGGTAAACCGGCATTATTAGTTCGGTTTACCTGGGAATAATTAAGCAATGTTAAAATCAAAAAATATGAGATTAAAAAAAATCTCAATATGTCCTCTTATTTTTATTGATTTGCAGAGAAAGGAAAACTTTAGAGACTGTCTTTTAGTGAATCCCGGATTTCGAAATTGAAATTATAATTTATAGTATCCCGGGCTTTAACCTCTATCGAAACTTCTTTTTTTCCGTATTGCGGGTTAGTTACCGTCAAGGTATATTTTCCCGGGTAAAGCAAAATAGGGCTGCGAAGCGGTGTTGTTCCTTTTAGCTCATTGTTTATATAAACATCCCCCCAGGGATTAATATTGCACATCAGATACCCTACGGAGTATTTAAAATCTATAACAATCGTTTCGATCTGTCCCCCGGCAATTTTAATGTTTTTGACATATGGAGGATAATCCGGGTGAACTACTTTTATAGTATGCCTCCCGGTTTTAAGGCGGATATAATCTTTAAGCGGTGTAGTATCAACCTTATTATTATCTACATAAACATCTCCCCAGGGTGAGCATTCTATAAATAATTTCCCATGGTCCAAAATTAAATTGGGTGCCGCAGGCTTATTTTCTTCGGTATTATTATTCCCGGATGTATTGGAATTCCCGCCCGGTTTCACGGTTTTATTAACTTCATGATTTTGCACCGGAGAATTACCAGCATCTCCTGTCTTAATAGTAACGCCGTACTTTGAGAAAAAGAAGAATGCAGCCGCAAAAATAATAATTGCTCCGGCAATGAAAGCAAAGATTTTTTTTCTTCCTGTCTTTGAAGGCAGAAGTCTTTTATAAATTTTTTGTTCCTTGTTTGGAGGAAACCCGAGGAGATTATAAACTTCATTGACTGTGGCGGCCCTAGACTTAGGATTTCTTTTAAGCATTAATTTAATAGCTTTCTGTAGATTAACCGGGAGGGATTCAATATCGCGGGCAATAAGATGTTCATCGAAATTAAGAATTTTATTTATAGTTTCGCTTATATCTTTCCCGACAAAAGGATTCCGGCCGGTGAACAGTTCATATGCTACGATCCCTGTTGAAAATAAATCGGATTGAGTTGATAAAATTTCGCCTCTGATTTGTTCGGGGGACATATAGCTGGGTGTCCCGACAATAGATGATTTTTGGGTAAGATTTGTTTCGTTCAGGATTAATGCTAAACCAAAGTCGGCGATTTTCAGCTGCAGCTTGGAATTCACCAGTATATTTTCCGGTTTAATATCCCTATGCACAACCTGATTTTGATGAGCAGCTTCAAGAGCCTGCAGAAGCTGGTCCAGCAGTTTCAGCTTTTCATCAAGGGAAATTTTATTTTCTTTTATAATTTCCCTGAGATTCCGGCTTTCAAAATACTCAAATGACAAATAGAAATAGTTCTCGTAAGTACCGAAGTCCAAAACTTCAATCAAGTTCGGATGGCTTAGTTTTGCTAATATTTTTGCTTCCCTTCTGAACCTTGAGATAACAGTTTTATCACTAAGCTCTCTGGTATTAAGGGTTTTTAAGATAATTTTTTTACCGAGATAAGTATGGACGGCGATATAGACTGCCGTGTAAGCATCCTTTTTTAGAGTTTCAATTATTTCAAACTTCTTAAATAATACTTCCGTTGCCGTATTAAGCATTAGCTACATCTTCTCCCATTTCTTTAAGCTTAAGCTGCACCCACCTGACAGAAACACCAAGTGATCTGGCAGTTGCAGTTCTATTCCCTTCAAATTCTTTTAATCTCTTCTGAAGAAGAATTTTTTCAAATTCTCTCAATGTTCCGCTGAAATTTATATCTTCAGTCGCTTCTTCAAAAAGAATATGTTCCGGCATTAGTTTATCGGAATCGCAGAGAATCAGGGCCCTCTGCAGAACATTTTCAAGCTGCCTTACATTTCCCGGCCAGTTATAATCTTCCAGGAGCCTTAATACTTGTGAAGAGATAAATATCTCCTTACCAGGGGAAAACAGTTTTATAAAATGTTTAGTTAAAAGGGGAATATCTCCCCTTCGTTCTCTAAGGGGAGGCACTCTTATCGGGAAAACATTAAGCCTGTAAAAAAGATCTTCCCGGAATTTATTTTCTTTCGTTAACTGCTTTAAATCTTTATTAGTTGCCGCAATAACTCTCACATCTACCTTAATTACCTGGGTGTCGCCTAATCTTATTATTTCTTTATTTTGAAGAACACGCAGAAGCTTAGCCTGAAGAGCCATTGAAATATCGGCAATTTCATCCAAAAAGAAAGTACCTGAATTTGCGACCTCGAATAGGCCTTTTTTATCGCTTGATGCGCCGGTGAAAGCCCCCTTTTTATATCCGAATAGTTCGCTTTCCAGCAATGTGTCGGGGATAGAGCCGCAGAACTGAGCCAGGTAGGGCTTTGCGCCCCTTCTGCTCAAAGAATGAATTGCGTTTGCGACAAGCTCTTTGCCGGTGCCGCTTTCTCCTAGAAGAAGCACAGTTGCATCCGTTGCTGCTACTTTATGTATGAGCGAAACCATATTCTGCATAACCGCACTGTCACCGATGAGCTGTGGAATTTTTTTTGAAGCCTGGAGCTGGTTTCTTAAAATCGCATTTTCGTTCTGCAGCTCCTGGTAGCGGATTATTTTATCGAGAGCAAGCGAGACGAGGTTGGAGAAGAAATCCAGAAAAACAAGATTTTCCTCGGTAAATTCTTTCCGGTTTGTCCTGCTGTCAGCAAGAATAACTCCCCACACTTTATTATCCCTGAAAATCGGGACACCGAGAATAGATTTTATATTATGAATCTGAATACTTTCAAATTGAGAGAGGCTTGGATCGCTTTGTACGTCATGAAACAGGCAAGGCTGTGAAGTTTCAATTACGCGTTTGAGTGTTCCCGAGGAAAAAGCGGAAAGATCTTCAATATTTTCTTTTTCAACATTCCTCGCTGCAATTATTTCAAAAGAGTCTTTCTCTTGGTTATACCTGACAAAAAGCCCTCTTTCGGCATTCAGGACATTAATTATCAGATCCAAGCTTTCTTCGATTAGAATATCTTCAACTGCTACAGAATTTAATGTCCGGCTTATTCTGTACAGTGTATCGAACTGCTCCCTTGTTATTGTTCTTATTTGATCGATATTTTCCGCCGTATTATTAATCATTTCCCTTTTGATTTAAATTTAAATAATTCATTTTATTGCTTAATTTGATATTGAACGCGATGCCGGAAAAATCTTAATTTCTTTTTTAATATAACTATTGAACGACAAAAATAGCAGGCTTTGATCTTGCCCTATTATTAAACTGATCTGAGATCCAAATAACCCAGAAATATTCTCCGGGCGGCAAGGGGTATTGCGTATCAAGAGAAGTTGTTCCCGATTCCAGGGGGCTGCTAGAATAAACGAGCTGATTATTCAGAGCTTCGTTAGTATATATTTCGATTAAATAATTGAAAGAAAATCCGAGGGATACCTGGTTCCACTGAACTACCGGAGGAGAGCTGACGGTATCGGAATTTGCGGGAGAAACCGCCTCGGGTTCATTATCAATTACACGTGTTATTCTTCCGCTGCCGATTTTATATGCAGTCCCTAAGGCTGAATCGGAAATAAACAAATTAAAATCTTCTCCGGCAAGATTTTCAAGGTCATTCGTTCCGAGATCATCCTGATTGAGAACCAGCGAATATACACCTTCTAAAAAGTTCATTTTCTTTTTTAAACTTATTGACTGATTCTCAATATAAGCAGAATCAATCAGATTACCGTTGTTTTCAATCTTAGCATCGAAACCGAGCAAACTGGTTTTTCCCGATAATTCAAACTCGACGGATGTTGTAATATTGAGGTAATACAGAGCAGGTAAACTGACTAAATGAACCAGCTTTGATACCTGCTTTCCTCCGTTCCAATTAACATATACCGTATCGTTTTTAAATCCTTCTTTTTGAAATATAAGGTTGCCGTCGACAGACCTGACGCTTTCTATTATAAAATTACCGTCTGCATCCGTTTTCACTATTTTATTACCCGGTTCCCAAAAAACAAGAACCCCGGGGATCCCTGTTATAGGAATATATGATGTACTGACGTTTCCCTGGATAACCGAAAATGAAATATCGGGATTATTGGGGTCAAGCGGATTAGTCCTTGGAGCATTGCATGAATATATAAGGATTGCAAAAAATATTTCCAGCTGCCATCCGGCCTTTAAAATATAACTCATATTTAACAATTCAGTGATCTTGAACATTCTAACTTGATTACAAGAGCGGGGAAAAAGCGTTAATTAACCGACGAAAATTTATAATTAAAATATTTCACGGGGTGTGAGTTCTTCCTTAAGCAGGGCATAAATGAGTTGATCCAGAATCTGCCCGTCTTTTATGATGCTTTTCCGGAGCCTGCCTTCCAGTTTATAACCCGCCTTCTCAAGAACTCTCATTGAAGCGGGGTTGGTTTCAAATACGTATGCATAAAGCCTGATAAGATCAAAATTATTGAATGCATAATTGCTCATAGCTACCAGAGCTTTAGTAATTATACCTCTTCCCCAAAAAGGTTCTCCCAGCCAATAGCCGATTTCCGCAGATTTCCTATGTACATCACCCTGCAGAGTAATACCTATCCCTCCAATGAGCTCCTGAGTAGCAATAGCAAAATTTGTCTGCGGTTCCTGATGAATTGTAAAATCAATCCAATCGATTGCGTCCTGTATTGTATAAGGGAAAGGAAAACCGTCTCTCAGGTTTATCGATACGCTCCTATTATTTGCATACTTTATAAGCCCTTCGGTATCATTTATCCTATAGCTTCTTATTTCACAATTACCCAGTTTAATCAGCATTTTTACTATTCAATATCTTCAATATATGTTGGTATGGAAATTATCTCCAATATTCTATTTTTTTCAACAATTACTGCGCTTAATTTATTACCGGTATAGACCGATGTATCAATATAAACAGAATTGTTTTCTTTAATATAAAGTACTTCCGGCTGGCGTGTATGACCAACTATCTGCAATTTCCCGAGATTTAAAAGCTTATCCCTCGTCCACATCACCCCATATTCGCAATCGACGTCGGATTCGATAAAATTTTTAAGAGAGCTCAAATTGTTCTGAAAATTTTTTGCTACTTTGGATTTGTAATACGCAGAAATCCCGGCATGCGAAATAAAACAATCATCATTATTTATAAACAAAGGCTGAGAAGTAATCAAATCAATATGT
>DATKLQ010000372.1:0-7878 GCA_035542335.1 Ignavibacteriaceae bacterium
TTTTTGAGAATGAAATGCAGTCGGGACAATTCGCCCTTCCTCGGGGTTATTCATTAGTACCGGATATATTTCTTTTTAAAGTAGTAAAAGGGAACAGCTATGTACCGGCAAAAGATCCGGATTACATCATCAGGTTTACGGAAAATAAAAATCATTATACTGAACTTATTAAAAGATTTGTAGGAGGGATGCTTGCAAGAAGAGCTTTATATGAAATGCAGTTTGATAAAGTAGAAAGAGCAAGAGTATATATAAAAAAGATAAAAAAAGATTTTCCTGACTTCATTTTACCCCCGGGGCTCGCTGAAGTGGTAGAGAAATAGGTTTAAAGATTAAGAGAATGAGAAAGAGAAAGAGAAAGATTGCTGTCATAAACATACATCTTAGGCTCAAGGGGAGCTGGAATTTTAATTAAAGTTCTCAGAAAGGAATAGCAAAATTACTATAAATAACAGAGATTCTTAGCTGTTATAAAGAAACCTCTTTATTATAGAAATCAATTCAATTAGAAATCAATTACTCATCATTACCAACCTTTTATCATATTAAAAAAATAAAGATCAAAATCAATATTGTTCGAAGATTCTTTAATTAGTACTTTTCGAACATTAGAATAAAATGTTCTATAGATTGATTTTGTTGGTAAATTGATAAAAAATATGCTGCAAAAGAAAAGTGAAATTGCAAAGATAGCTGCTTCGGTGTTTGCAAAATACGGGTTCAGTAAAACAACTCTGGAAGACATTTCTAATTCTTTGGGGATGAAAAAGAATTCTCTTTATTACTATTTCCCGAGCAAGGAAGCAATATTCGGAGAAGTTCTGAAAGAGAATTTATCCGATTTACTGGTTGAGTTAAAAAAGATTTCAGCAGGATCCGGGACGGCTGAAGAAAAATTAAAAATGTTTTTTACAATTACGGAAAATTACAAAAAGAGCAAGGGAAGCTTTTATAATCTTACGACCAATGCTTTTTTAGATATCCGCGCGGCAATAAAAGATCTTTATGATCAATATACGAAAGAAATCTTTACAATATTAAATAAGATAATCTTGGAGGGAGTAAAAAGTAAAGAATTTAAAAAATGCGATCCGAATGAAGTAGCTCTTGCGTTAAAAAATTTTATTGAATCGATTGAACTTTCGGCTTTCCAGCAGTCAAAAGCAAAATACATAAGCGAAGTGGATTTCGGTGAATCCGATAAAACCAAAACCATCCTTCTCGATTTGATATTTGAAGGGTTGAAATCAAAAAGTTAACAAAAGGGAAAAACATGCTCTTAAAAATGCCTTTCAAGCTTCCGATCATTTTTGTGTTCATTATTCTACTAAATAGTTTTTCTTTTCCGCAGCAGGATTCGGTTATTAATTTAACTTTGGACGATGCAATCAAAATTGCTCTCGCCAATAACAGAGATGTCCAGATAGCTCTTCAGGATCTAAAAAAATCGGATGCACAGATTGATGAAGCTTATGCGGATGTGTGGCCTTCAATAAATGCCACAGGGGAGTACGACAGGAATATTAAATCGCCGGTCCTTTTCATTCCCCCTAACACTCCGTTCAATCCGTCGCCGCAGACCGTTACTTTCTCACTAGGAGCAAAAAACAGCTATGCCTTGAGTGCCAGCCTTAATCAAACTTTATTCAGCCTCAAAGTGAATACCGCCATCAGCATTGCCAACGACTATCACAATTATTTTAAGTACGCCGAGAAATCCACCGAGGATGAAGTGATTCTTCAAGTAAAGGAAGCATTTTATACTATACTCCTTGCAAAAGACTTAATCAATGTAAGCCAAAAAAGTTATGAGGTGGCGAAAGCTAATTTTGATAATGTCAAATCGCAGTTTACGCATGGTGTTTCATCCGAATATGATCTCTTGAGAGCAGAGGTCCAGCTAGCAAATGTTGATCCTGTTCTAATCCAGGCTAAAAATAATTTTGAATTAGCCAAAAACGGCTTAAAAAACTTGCTCACAATTGATCTTAAGAAAGAGATAAATGTTATCGGGGAATTCAAGCTTGAACCTGTCGATTCGGTATTAATGCAGGAGGCAGCAGATACTTTTATTGAAAATAACCCGATGCTTACTGCGCTCGATTTCCAGATCTCAGTACTAGAAAAGAACGTAAAGCTTGAAACCGCCGGATACTTCCCCACTCTTTCAGGATTTGCAAATTATTTATGGCAGACACAGGATAATACATTCGATTTCTCGAATTATTTATGGGCAAATACAATCACCGTGGGTTTAAGGCTCTCTATACCGGTGTTTGACGGGTTTAGAAAAAATGCGCGCATTGAACAGGCGATTGTGGATAAAACCAAGCTTGAGCTTACAAAATTAAAAGCAGAAGAAGGATTAAGAATTCAGCTTGTCCAGGCTCAGCTAAAAATGAAAGAAGCAAGGGAAAGGGTTCTTGCGCAGGGAAAAAGCTTGAACCAGGCAGAAAGAGCCGTTGAAATTGCAGAGTCCCGTTATAATAACGGAATAGGCACGCAGCTGGAAATTTTAGATACTCAAAGCTCATTGACAATGGCTCAAACAAATTATTCACAAGCCATATACGATTATCTGATAGCTAAAGCCCAGTGGGAAAAAATTATCGGATCATCAAATACGAATTTAAATAACTAATAACCCGGAGTATAGATGAAAAGAAATGCTCTAATTAATAAAATATTGATTTTAGCCGCGGCGATTTTTTCGGTTTTGTTCTTCGGCTGCGGTAAAGATGAAGTCGGTAAAAAAGCCGAAAATATAGAACTAAATGAAGTAGTTCCTGTATCGGTTCTAAAGGTTGATTTTAAGGCTGTAGGCAGTAAAAAAACTTATGGCGGCACGCTCGAGGGAATCAAACAGTCAAGGTTGATTGCAATAATATCGGAAAGAATAGTCTCCATTAATTCAAAGGTGGGAGATTATGTAAAAGAGGGAGATATAGTTTTTCAGCTTGATAAAACCGGGCCCGCTTCACAATTTCTGCAGGCTCAGGCAAACCTGAATAATGTTGAAAGAGAGCTGAACAGGATGAAAGCTTTATTCAAAGAAGGAGCAGTTGCACAGCAGCAAGTCGACCAGGTGCAGACTGCATATGATGTTGCAATAGCCAACTATAATGCGGCAAAAAGCGCCGTCGATCTTATTTCGCCGATTTCCGGAAAGATCACTGCGGTTAACGTAAATCCAGGCGATTGGGTTATGCCGGGGACCGAGCTCGGCGTCGTCGCCGATATCAGCCAGATGATTATCAAATTTAATGTAAGTGAAATGGAAGTCCAGGGATTTGAACTGGGAATGCCTGTCTACATTTATTCTGAATTCAACACGGATCAAAAACAAAAAGGAAGAATAATTGAGATAAACAGGTCCGCATCGATAGAAGCAAGATCCTTTCAGGTCAAAGCGGTGTTCCCGAATACGAAGGACAGTTTTTATAAGCCGGGAATGTTTGTGAAAGCAGATGTTCTTTTGAAATGGAAAGATAAGGTCCTCGCGGTTCCCACGCAGTCAATCATGCACCAGGGAGATGGAGATTACGTTTATGTAATTCAGAATAATATCTCTCTTCCGAAAAAAATCAAAACCGGTTTGGGAGACGAAAATGTAACCGAAATAGTAAGCGGAATAAATAAAGGTGAGATTGTAGTAACAGCCGGGATGAACAATCTGAATGACGGCAGTAGAGTTATTATCGTGGAATAGAAGAGCATGAATGCATGAATGCATGAATGCATGAGAGAGCATGCAGCCATGCAATCATGCAACCATGCTAAGACTACTAAAATAGAATTAGAATAAATCTTTATAGAACCATTTTATGGACACTGAATTAATGAAAAAATATTTAGAAGTTAATAAAAATATCAACCGGGGTTACAGGAAGCTTGACGTATGGATAGAAGCTGTTGAGTTGAATGGTTTTGTAAAAACCGAATTAAATGAAATAAAAACCATCTCATATAAAGTAAAAGCTGATATTGAAGCTTCAATTTTTTCAGTTGGTTCTAATATCGCAGAAGGATATTGCAGAAGATCTTTGAAGGAGTATATAAATTTTATAAATGTTGCCCTAGGATCACTCGGAGAAAATTATTCTCAAATTTTCTCATTACTGATCTCTGGAGATATTGATGAAAAATGGTTTGATGAATACGATAAGCTTCATTATTCTTTAGAGAATAAAATGATAAGGTTCAATAAAGCCAATATTGAAAAATTAAATTCAAGCGGTGAATGGAATGATGATTATAAAATTCGTGAATTATTAGAGAACTACGACATGGAACAGAAGAGCATGGATGCATGAGTGCATGGATGCATGAGAGAGCATAGTAATACAGTCATGCAACCATGCAACCATGCAGTCATGCAACCATGCTATCCTGTAATAGAAATATGTTAATCATTTAACCTATATGAGGGATTCTTAAATAATGAAATTAGCTGATGTTTCAATAAAAAGGCCTGTATTCACCACAATGATTGTTGCCGCAATTCTTGTGTTGGGTTTGTTTTCTTTTATAAAACTGAATGTCGATCAGTATCCGGATGTAGATATTCCATACGTTGTAGTTACAACGGTTCTTCCCGGGGCGGGACCGGCTCAGGTTGAAACAGATGTAACCAAAATAGTTGAAGATGCGGTAAATCCGGTTGAAGGTGTGGACCATATCTCGTCTACTTCTCAGGAAGGAGTTTCAATTGTAGTAATTCAATTCAAAATTGAAATAGACGGAAAAACTGCTGCGCAGGAAGTGCGTGAAAAGGTTGCTGCCGTAAGATCCCAGCTTCCGGATGATATTGATGATCCGGTTATCCAAAGATTTGATCCTGCTAATTTTCCCATTTTAACTCTAACTGTGGCCGGGGATAGATCAGACAGGGATATAACCGAGTACACTAAAAACATTATTAAAAAAAGATTGGAGAATATTCCCGGAGTAGGTTCGGTTGAATTGGTCGGCGGAGCCGAAAGAGAAATACTTATTGAAGTGGATGCCGAAAGACTGAAAGCATATAATCTTTCTATTCAGGATATTATAATGAAAGTCGGCGGAGCTAATGTGGAAATCCCCGGCGGAAATTTAAACCAGGGAGATCGCCAATTAATATTACGGACAATGGGTAAAATCACCGACGTCCGGGATTTTGGAAACATTGTTGTTGCAAATCCGAGAGGACAGATTGTTTACTTATCAGATATTGCAACTGTGCTGGACACTACTGAAGAAAGGGAAAGCCTAACCAGGCTTAACGGGAAAAATGCAGTAGGCCTCGATATAAAAAAACAATCGGGCAGCAATACGGTACAGGTTGCCGCCGGTATTAAAAAAGAGCTGAAGAAATTACAGGCCGAGGTGCCGCCCGATATAAAAATTACTTTGGCAAGAGACAACAGCGAATTTATACAGCATTCCGTAAATGATGTTTTATTCGATTTGATATACGGATCCATACTAGCTGTGCTGGTTATTTATCTTTTTCTTGCAAATGGAAGAGCCACATTTATCAGCGCATTGGCGCTTCCTACTTCCATTATCGGAAGCTTTATTCTTATGTCTGCATTAGGCTTTACATTAAATGTGATGTCTCTTTTAGCACTTTCTCTGGCAGTCGGTTTATTGATCGATGATGCAATAGTAGTTATAGAAAATATTTACAGGCATATGTCCGAAGGTGAAACTGCTTGGGAAGCGGCAAAATCAGCCAGCGAGGAAATTGGTCTGGCAGTAATGGCCGTGACTTTAAGCTTAGTGGCTGTATTTGTGCCGGTTGCTTTCATGCCGGGGATTGTGGGAAGGTTTTTCTTCCAGTTCGGTATGACGGTTACCTTTGCAGTTTTGGTTTCACTGTTCGTTGCATTCAGTCTAACTCCTATGCTTTCTTCCAGGTGGCTTAAAGCTGCGGATGAAGAGCTTACAAAAGAAGGTAATCTTCTGAAAAAAATACTCTACTATTTTAATCATTTCTTTGACTGGCTGAGCAGGAAATATGTTCGTGCGTTGGGCTGGTCTGTCAAGCATAGGCTGATTACGGTCCTTTCCGCTCTGGCAATCTTTTTTATGAGTTTTTATTTAATGAAATTTATCGGCTCGGAATTTTTTCCCCAGCAGGATCAAGGCGAATTCACAATTGTAATTAATGCCGCCCCGGGTTACTCATTGGAGCAGACGGATAAAATTTGTAAGAAAATAGAGAATGAAGTAGGAAAAAATCATGATATAAAAACTCTGCTTACAACAATAGGCGCGGGCAATAATACCGTAAACCAGGCTCAAATTCTTGTAAAGCTTATTTCAAAACAGGAAAGAAATTATAATGTTTATGATTATATGAATACACTTAGGAAAAATATTAATATTCCCGGCGCTAAGGTAAGCTTTTTACCGCCCGGCGGTCCAGGCGGACAGCAGAAACCTGTAATGTTCAGCGTTAGAGGGGAGAACCTCGGAAAGCTTGAACAGATCGCGGATAAAGTTGAGGGAATTGTCAAAACAACCTACGGTGCTGTCGATGTCGAGAACAGTCTTGAAACATCAAAACCGGAAGTAAAGATCAGGCTGGAACGGGAAAAAGCTGCTGAGCTTGGAATAAATCCGGCAAACATAGCTACTACCGTTAGAGCAATGGTTGACGGCTTTGACGCTACAAAGTACCAGGAAGGCGATGATCAATATAATGTGAGAATACGGCTGCAGCCGGAAGATAGGACTACAATTCAGGATGTTTCCAATATTACGGTTAAAAGCGATAAGAAAACAGCAGCAGGCGGAAATATTTTAATCCCGCTCAGCGATGTTGCATTCATTGATAACGGTGTCGGTCCTTCAAAAATAAACAGGTATGACAGGCAGAGAGAAATCAGAATAGATGCAAACGTATATGATAGATTTTTTGGAGAGGTCTTAGGAGATGCCCAATCCAGGATAAGCACGCTTTCCCTGCCTGAAGGTTACAGTGTAAAGATTGCCGGTTCCGGCGAAATGCAGGCGGAATCATTTTTTAATATTTTTATCTCTCTGATATTGGCAATCGTCTTTGTTTACATAGTGCTTGCTGCCCAGTTCGAAAGCTTTATTTATCCTTTTTCAATTATGCTTGCCCTTCCTATGGCAATCATCGGAGCAGTAATAGCTTTAATTATATTCAAAAGCTCAATGTCTGTAATGTCTTTAATTGGTATTATAATGCTGATGGGACTTGTTTCTAAAAACGGTATCCTTCTAGTTGATTATATCAATATTCAACGAGGCCGGGGACATGAAAGGTTCGATGCAATACTTATTGCCGGACCGACAAGGCTCAGACCAATCCTGATGACTACCTTTGCAATGATCTTCGGTATGATACCGGTTGCATTTTCATTCGGCGAAGGATCTGAATTCAGATCACCCATGGGACAAGCAGTAATCGGAGGGCTTATTACATCAACTTTATTAACTCTATTTATTGTTCCTGTCGTTTACACAATTCTAGATGATATCTCAATTAAAAAAGCAATAAAGTGGGCAGCCAATTTATTCAATAAGAAAAAATCAATTCCCGGAATTCAAACTGCAGGGAGTGAAAAATGAAAATTGCCGTCTTAATCTATCACGATGTCTTCGATGACAGGGTAGCTGAAATACTAGAGTGCGTCAAAATTGAAGCATATACAAAATTGGAGCAGGCTACAGGAAAGTTTGAAGGATCCGAACCTCACCTTGGGACAAGGACATACCCCGGGCATGAATCGGTGAGACTTATTCCGATTAGAGACGATGAAAGATTGAATAAGCTTATTACTTTGCTTGAGGAGTTTAATAAAAGCTCCGTAAAATCTGCCGATCAAATCAGGTTATATTCCTTACCATTAGAAAGAATTGTTTAGA
>DATKLQ010000373.1:0-3015 GCA_035542335.1 Ignavibacteriaceae bacterium
AGGAGCGTCTTAAAAGCTCTTTATCAATTACTGCCGCGTCTTTCCGGAAATTCTCAACATGCTGGAAATAATATGAGGGAGAAACAAAATAATCCCACTGGTAGCTGAACACCACTGCATTTTTTGTGGTGCTGTTCAAAAGAGCTTTAGTGTAATCCTCGAAATCATAAGTATATGATTGATTTACTTTGCCGAAATTAATATAGATCTGGACAATTATAAAAAGCTCTATGCTTAAAATGGAAATGAGGTAGATATTTCTTCCCATTTTCAGGAAAGAGGATAATTTCATCACCCCGAACAATGCAAAGAAAGAGATTGAAATGTATGCGAGCAGGAAATATGAATCGATATCATTTATATCATAATTAATGGAATAAAGAACGGTAGTTAGAAAGCAGATTGATAAAAAAATAAAAATTCTCCTGGATTCGGAAAAAGCAGAGATGAACCCGGCAGCCGCTATAAAAAGTGAAACATTAAATTCCGAAGTTAAGGAAGTAAGAAAATAACCGAACTGTTTTTTTGCAGCCGCGCTCGAAGAGAACAGCCAAACCTGGTATTGTTTCCCGGTGATATGCCTGAGAAATCTTTCAAGGTCAACCGGATTTCCCCAGTTTATCGCTGGATTTTGCGAGGCTCTGATTGGAAGGTATAGATAAAAGAGAATCAATACAGGGAAAAAAATTATAAGCATCGGCAGTATAGCTTTAAAGCTTTTTTTGCCGAACCTGTATTTCAGGAAATACAGATATGCCGCACCGGGAAGAATTAAAAGAGTAGTCATATGATTGGAAAAGCCCAAAGCTAAAAAAAATGCAAACCAGAGCCATGGATTTCCGAATTTAATATCGGATGCGTACCCTTCATATAAAAATGCCTTTACAAGAGAAAAAATTATCAGGCAATAAAGGAAAACCTGGAGTGAATATACTTCTACCGAAGTGCTTTGAAACCAGTAAGTCCTGCTGAATGCAAGTATTAAGCCTGCCGATACGGCAGCCAAATACTTTTTTGTTTCGGAGATCTTAGAAAATATCTGAACAGTTTCATTTGGGGAGGCTGATTTCTTCTGAGCAGAAATTTTACCTTTGCCTTTTCTTTTATTTTGCGCATTTGGGATTTCCCGGTTAACTGGCAGGCTTGAAAATTTATTTACATTATCCAAAATAATCTTGGCGGTGTAAGTAAAAACCATAACTCCCAATGAGCACCATAGTGCTGCCAGAATATTCAGCTTGTAGGCTTTGCTTATCCCGAGAGGAATTAAAGAAAACAAATACCCGGCAATAGTAAATAAAGGGTAACCGGTAGGGTGCGCAATTCCGGCAGTTGCCTGAACTGCGGTGAGTTCGCCGGAATCTATTTGAATGACTGACGGAGCTAAAGTAGCAAGATAGATAAGAAAAGAAAATAAGCCTGTGAGAACTGCGAAATATCTCTTAATTAGATTCAAGATTAGCCTTGTTAAAATTCAGATCTTCTTCATCCCAAAATACTTTAAAAATTCCAGTTATCCCTAATTCTATTTTAAATTATTTTTTAACGAAAATATTGATCAAAAACGGTGAGATTTGATTTAAGAGCTTTTGAAATCTCATGATGCAGATCCTCCTGCGAGTGAAATCCCATCCATTGCGCGATGATTCTGTTTTTCTTTTCATCGTTCGGCAGTATCGACGAGGTTGCATTAAATATATTTTGATTGGCGGCCTGCAGTTCTTTAAAGAAAAGAAAATTTGATTTTAGCCGGTCTAATGAAGCGTGCTTACCCTGCCTCTCCAGCAGAGAAATAGATTTAAGCGTCCCTTTACCGCGAAGCTTTTCGAAGATCCCGGGATCAGCAAGAGTTAAGAACTGCAGCAGAAAATCTATATCTGCGAGTCCTCCCGGTGCTTTCTTTAAATCTAAAATCCTCCTCTGCGAATTTAGGACGCCTAATCTCTGGCTGTAAAGCTTCTTTCTCATCTCTTTAATTTCCGATTTAATTTTTTCCTTGTCTTCCGATTCGATTCTTTTCACGACCGCATCGGCAAAGCTGCCGAACATCTTTTCATTTCCCGAGACAAAATTAATTTTGCAGAGAGACTGCAATTCCCATATTCTTGCCCTTGTTTTTATATAGTTTTTATAGCTCTCAAGATCCCAGGCCAGCAGGCTGCTTTTTCCTTCCGGCCTTAAACGGCAGTCCGCATCAAAAGGCTTAAATATTTCTTTAAATTTTAATAAAAGATTCTGAAAATCTTTTTGAAGATAAGATTTTCTTTCAAGGCCTTTAACTGAAAAGATCAAATCTATGTCGGAAGCAAAGATCATCTCTTCACTTCCGAAGCTTCCCATTCCTGCAATAAAATAATTCCCCGGCTCTTTCTTAAATTCCTGCACTGAAATGTTATTTATTCGGGCGCTGAAATAACGGCTCAATAATTCGGACAGCTTTGGTGCGGCGAGCAGTTTTAAAATATGCTGAACGGAGAGCAGGAAGAGAACTTTTTTAGTGCCCCATTTAATAATTCCGGGGGCATCTATTTTTTCGAATACCCGCTTTGTCAGGAAAAATTCCTTCAGCTCTTTATCTTCCGCAAACAGATCAACTGATCTTTGAGAATACTCGCATACATTTAGAAACGATTTGAAAAATTTTTCATCGGTGAAGGCACTGTACCAGATTGAAGGGAAATCGTCTGATTTTATTATTCTCACAAAATTCTGAAGCACAAGGTCGGGGTTTGCAGATTTTTTGAAATATTTGAATAAATTTCCCTCAATATTGCGGAAAGATTCCGTTGTGCTTTTATCAAACTCTTTTTGCCCCAGCAGCCCTTTCCCTTCTCTCAAAAAAAGAAGATCCTTTTCCGCCCGTAATTTATTATCAAAATTGAACTCGGGAATTTTTGCCGGACGGCTTTTCTCATCTTTTATTCCAAGTATTGAATGAAAAATTTTTAGCACATTCTTTCTGGTTTTAACCACCGCTTCCAAAAAATCTGATGAGCCGGAATATCCTAGGAATGC
>DATKLQ010000374.1:0-2164 GCA_035542335.1 Ignavibacteriaceae bacterium
CGTTTATAAAGACTTCCGAATTTGAATATACTCCCTCGAAATAAATAGAAACGTGTTTATTTTCCCAGGAAGAAGGAATAAAAATCTTTTTACGGTACCACCCGATGCCGGCCGGGAAATAACCGCCTGCTCCGCCCGTAGGATTTCTTTTATCAATTTTACCCTCAATACTCCAATCATGCGGCAGGTCCAGAACACGCCAATTCGTATCATCAAATTCGGTTCTGCTTGCAGCAGAGTAATCACCTAGATAGAATTTCCAGTTATAATCGAAAAGATGTTTGCGCTCAATATCTCCCTCATTTTGAGTGTTGACATTAAAGGAGCTGAGTAAAAACGAAATTGAAGTGATTACCGGCAGAGTTCGTCTAATCATGGAAAAAGTTTCCCTTAAATTAAGTGCGTCAAATTTCGCCAATATTAATGAAAATTTCTATTCCCGCTTTAAAGTCTTAACTATCAAAGCTTGAATTTGCAGCACCGGATTTATTTAATATACTTAAATTTTAAAACACTTTACATACATACCATTTTTATTCATTAAGTAACAATATTAGCTTTCCAAATTCATTTAATCTCTCCAAGAACTTACCAAAATTTATTTTCTTTAATATTCAATATTTAGTTTTAATAAAATGCGTTACAATGAGATTTTCAGTTTAATTAATAAAGCCGAATAATTAGAGTTATGCATCTTTTGCAATATTATTTGAAGAATTTTTATCAACTTATAAAAAAACTTTTTGTTTTTAATTCTGCTTTGTGATTCTTAATGCTATATATGGTTTTTGAGGGAGTTCTATCAAGCTATGTCCCGAAAATTTCTTTTGCATCCGAGTAACGGTCATGTTCCATGTATCAATAATTTCAACCATATAAAGGGCATCCTGAGGCAGATCAATTACAACGCTTCGCGGTTGAGCATCATTTAAATAACCTAAATAGTATTCATGTTCAATGCCGATGCATGAAAACGGCATCCAAGTAAATAGAGGAATAGGCTTTAAATGCTGCGGAGCGTTTACAATAATTCCCTGAAGAAATTTAATTCGTTCGGGGCTTTCCCCTCTTAAAATACCGCCTTTGGACCACCATAAAATATCGGAAGATTCATTCGGAAGCTTAACAGGATTTTCAGTAACGTACGTTTCCCCATGACCGACATATCCTCCGTTAGTAACACCCCTCCAAAATTTTTCTGTTAATGACTGGGCCGTTAAATTCCCCCATGACCAGGGTATATTCCCTTCATACCGGCATTCATCAAATACGATAGGTTTCTTATATTTCATTCTATACTCTTTTGCTCTATAGGTATCTTCACTTTGAATGCTTGCATGAGTAATTAAGGGGTTTGTATGATCATAAAATTTAACCCCGTTATGAATTCCGATTGGATGATGGAATTTATCTTTTTCGGCAAACTCTTCAATGTAATGGTTCCAGTCATCTGGTGTTTTTTCATTCATGAAATCATACTCATTAGCCATACTCCACCATACATTTTTGAAAGCCGCAAACCGAGCAATAATATATTCAATATACATGTCGTCGGTTGTTCTTTCCATGTTGCTGAATCCCCACCTGTCGTAAGGATGAAATACAATCAAATCTGCCTGGATTCCTAAAGAGTCTAGTTGCTTAATTCTATGTTCAATATTTCGGAAAAATGATGGGTTTAGTCTTCTGAAATTCCAGTTTTTCAGAGGAGTTCCTTCAAAAGGATAATAATGAGGTTCGTTATTATTCCAGTCGTAACTTTTAGGAAAAATGCACATACGCATTTTATTGAAATAACCTTTCGATAAAGTTTTGATTGTCTCATCGGCTAAACTGTCGTCCTGGTGCACCCAAGCGTAGCAAGTTGTTCCAAAAGGATAGTATGGAGTTCCATCTGAGTAAGCAAAATAGAATGTATCCTGCACAGCTACAGGTCCGTGATTATCTTTTCCCGGATGTTTGCAGATGAAGCTTCCTTTTTTCGAATCCAGCTTTTTGATGTTGCTTACGGTTAAATATTTCCATTCCCCCTCTTTAGCAGGCATAAATCTGATCTTGTAAATACCTTCACCATCATAAAAACCGGGGACAGAAATAGTATCATTATCCTTGATGAAGCCGGCTGATAACTTCACATCTATAAATGGATTACCATCGGTCGGTC
>DATKLQ010000375.1:0-21221 GCA_035542335.1 Ignavibacteriaceae bacterium
CGCTTCGTTTATTTCTTTGCCGCTTAAAGTTTTGATCCTGTTGGAAATCAATGTATCAATCTCTGCTTTTATCAAAGATGGCTCAAAAAGTTGAGCAGTATCTTTCGGCCCAAAAAGGAATGTTGGAATCATCAGAAGCAAAGGGATAAATAATTTTCTCATTGTTCGAATCCTTTAATGGTTTATATTTTTAAATCACTATTATTCATATCGTAAGGCCTCCAAGAGTTCTGACTCTTCGGAACATTCCCGAACGGTTGAACATTTTATTACCACCTGGTTTTAAAATTTTAGAACAAAATCCAATACCGGATCTCTTCCATTTATAAAATCCTGCGAGGTTAACACTATATTATAATC
This sequence comes from Ignavibacteriaceae bacterium, assembly GCA_035542335.1. Taxonomy (GTDB): domain Bacteria; phylum Bacteroidota; class Ignavibacteria; order Ignavibacteriales; family Ignavibacteriaceae; genus DATKLQ01. The sequence goes on from DATKLQ010000375.1 coordinate 361, forward strand.
CGGGAATAGCGAATCAGGGTCACCTGCAACCTGATTAAAATATTTTACAGTATACTGAATATTTAATCCTGAATTTGGCAGCTTAAAAGTTTGTACCTCACCATAGCCATTTGGTTTGCCCCCGGTTGGCTCACCGACAAAAATAGAAGCGGTATTCTGTTTAAAATAGATTGCATCCATTACCGCTGACGAAATAGAGTGATTGCCAATTATAACGAATAATTTACCCTCAGAGTTAAACGAAGAGTTTTGTAAATATGTTAGCAGCGGCCTGATTACTTCTGAATTTCCTCCGCTGTTATTTCTTAAATCCAAAACAACTTTTGAAACATTGCTGGAATCAATAAAATCTTTAATTTCATTGGTAAAGTCCATGAAGGATAAGTCGGATGCATCTGCACATTTGTTATATACTATATAAAAGGTTTCATTCTCTTTCAGATATATGTCCCAGTAAGCTCTTGAGTAATTTTGTAAATATAGCGGTACTGTTTTACCTTCAAGTACACTTCTGTATCCTGATCCAAAATCAGTAAATGGTTCTTCAATTGAAATTAGTGCAACTTTTCCTGCGCCTTCAAGTTCAAGTTCTACTTTGGACAAATCATTAGTGAAGCCGAAATATTTTAATGCTTCAACCAAAGTAAACACACCGGGCAATTGATCATTAATCCAATATTCGTTTTCACTGGAAATTATTTTTTTAAGAGAATCTGCAACAATAGATATTTCATAGTTTCCGACTTTAGTAATCTTCTTCCCTAGTAGATTGATATTATTTTGATTTGCAAGTACGATATAGAATCCATCGGAAAATTTATCCGGACAAATCGGAAGAAAGTGAAGCTTTTTCTGGGGGGATGGCCAAAGTGTTATATGAGAAACATGCAAAGATGCCAACAACTGCTGTAGTTTTAAATAAATTTCATAATCCTGGAGTGAATTAATTGAGCTTTTAATACTGTTTATTTTGTTATTGAACTCTTGATCCGAAATTAATGAAGAAAAGTTGAGCTGCTTTGATTTAAATTGAGTGCTGAAATAATCAATATCTTCTGTCCATTTTAGATTTCTATCTTCAGGTGCAGTAGGCTGCTCCGAGCAGGATAAAAGATGACAAATTATGAAAGAATAAATCAAAACAGATAAAAATATTTTTGTGTTGGTTTTCATTTTAGTTTCAAAAATTTTTGCTGCAGGATTAATTTCAGTGAAATAAGATGAAAAATTTTTGGACTATTGGGAAAAACAATAACAAGCATTTAAAATACATAGAAGACATAATGTAATTATTTTATTCATATTGATCTTCCTTTTTACTTAAAGAGACAATGTTTATATCACATTTGCACATGCTTGAAAACTTCAATTCTGGTTATATAGATCAAAAATCATATGCTCACTGTCAACCAATGAATTGTATTTTTGAATAAAATATTTTGGCCCATGCAAAAGTATCTCTCTGAATGCATCTCTCCCTAATCTGTTATCAATCGTAGCTGCCATACTGCATCCCACTATATAAAAAGCCCTGTCCACAAAACCGATTTGCATAACACGTTTCTGTATTTCATTTTGGTCTTTTGTATTTTTCGCTGAAGCAGAAATCTCCTTAAATAATTCATTCAGACTCTGATGTAACTGATTAATTTTTGTTGTGTCTTGCAGTAACTTGTAATCTCTCTGCAACAATGGATCAACATTTGGAAATTCCTTTAATGCACTGAATCCAACATATGTAGCAGTTCCTTCAGCCCAAAATAGTGAAAGAATGAAAGAGAGTGGATTAGTTTGATCGAGCACCGGAGAATCGTTTTTGTCAGCAATTGTTCCACATGCTCGCTGGCATCTATGGAACAATTCATGAATAAATAGATTTTCCTTATCTGAATTTTCTCCATAAATTACAAGATCATTATTCATTTGAAAACCATTTAACATTATAGCCGTTGTAAAATAAATAGTGGCATTTATTGGTGGACAATCCTTGGGCAAGAACGAATATAGATATGGAATAGCTCGCTTATTAAAATCATCGACCTTTTCCTTGTTCATCATTTTTTGCGAAATGACCAACTGAGAATTCTTATACCTTTCACTATCAGGCGTATTAATAAAAGGTTGTAAATCCTTTTTCCATCGATCCATGTCAATGGGGAACGAAGCAAATTGATGCCATAATTTATAAAGGTGGTATGCAGAATCACTCTCCCAAAATGCTTCAGGGGCAGCTACAATTGATTCAGGATGCAGAATAATTTTCTTGAGTGATGAATTGTCAAATCGTATTGTCGATTCAAGAAACGAACCGTGACCACCTTTTTCTTGACTTCCAGGCTGTGCTTCTAATGTAGTTGATGACGTATCTCGTTCTTTTTGGACGAATGCAGATGTTGACGAGAGAAAGAATGAGATAATAATAAAAGCAATAACTGACATGTAAGTTTTCATGACTGATTTCCTTCTTGAGATTATTTTTTCAGGGTAAATTGTTGTATGCCCACTGAAATAAGGCTTCTAAGAAATTTGAAAGCGACTACTATCGTGATAATTAAAACAAGCGCTATAGCATTATTTTTCAGATCAATACCCGGAATTTTCACAAACTCGGCTTTCACAGGACTATTCCAGACAAATTGAAGCAAAATCAGGATTACAAAATTTTTAATCAGGTTGAGCCAACGGGACCTGTTTACGAAGCGTAATGCGTAGCCGATGACTTCGCATGCTATCAAAGCAAGGAAGAGAAGAGAATAATACAGTGAAGCACTTCGATCGAACATGGGTGTCGGATTACTAGGATCATTCATTGAAGCAAAGAATATTGTGCCGAACTTAAGAAACGTAAACAGGAAAAAAACAAAAGTTAAAATCAAGAGTATCATAAAAATGATTTTGGGCTTTTTCATTTCTTTCGCAAATAATCTTGGCCACGGCATACGAATTTCCTTTTTTTTCTGTGTCATTAAATAAAGAAATATCGCAACCAAACCTATATCATAGATGAATGCCATTGGCACATAAAAAATGAACTGCCATATATTCATATCTGGAATATATAAGAAGGGAAATCCTACCATGCTGAACTGGAACAGGAAGGCAACAAGGGTCAAGCCGAAGTGGCAGGCAAAGAGAATTCCCGTGTAGAGAAAAAGATGCCGCTTGAAGGTTGGTGAGATTATTTCAAATCCTTCCAGATATTTTGCTGCAACCTGCTGTGGTTTTCCATACCCAGCAATGATTTTATTTACCGTGTCTTCAGTGATTGTTTTATATTCCGCTTCTGTTTTTTCAAGTATATGGCTTTTGATTTCTGCTAATATTTCCTTAGCATCACTGCTTACAGCCAGATAGTGGTTTATTTCGTCAAGATAATTTTCAAGATTTTGAAACATAAGATTAGATCTCCATTAATTTCTTTAAAATTTCATTTTGTTCATTCCAGATTGATAAAGCTTTTTTTCGTACCGATCGTCCCTGAGGAGTAATGATATAGAACTTTTTCGGCCTATCACCAGTCACATCCCATTCACTCTTAATAAGGCCGTTTTTTTCCTGTCTGCGAAGAATAGGATAAAGAGTGTTTTCTTCAACTCTGTATCCTAACTCTTCAAGTTCCTTTAACATTTGATAACCATACATTTTTTGTTCAAGTGCCGCTAAAACAAGAATTTGGAGAAAACCTCTATTCATTTCGGTTTCAAGATTCGTAATATCAATTTCCATTATTCTTTTTTCCTTTATACTATACGATACAAATATACTGTATATCACACAGTATGTCAAGTTTTTACGAATGTGCATCGCACTAATTTTATCAAAAAATGGATTTTGATAGAAAGAGAGTTTTGTGACCTTAAAAGTATGAATATTGTGTTAATTAGATTTTACGCTCTGAGATGTAATATCCTCATTTGGCAGAATGATCAATGTTTTTTAATATATAACTAGTAAATGTGTATTGAACCTTAATTATGCAGCATTACTTAGATTTTAACTCGAGATATAATTATATCCGCCAGTTTGATCTTTGTAATGACAGCACTATTATTTTCGGATTTAGAGATAAAATATATAAATATATATTTACGATTTAGATTCATTGAGGGTTGAACGAAAATTATCTGATAAATCCATCGAGGTCAATGATATTAAGATTTATTTTTGATTTATAACTACTCTAAAAGTTCTGCAATAAAAAGAATAAAATAGGATTCCAAACACTAAGAGGAAATTTAATTCTCAAAAATTGAGAAAAAATATTCACTGTCATTTTTTTATCATAAAATTTTGTTTTTGATTAGTTTTAAGGGCTTGAAGAATTTTCCTGTAACTCCGCAATGACATTAGCTTTTGAAAGTCATTTTAATTATAGCCAATTGAGTTACTAAAAACATTTGATTTTAGATTGAAAACCCAATTCTGTAGTTATTGTTTCGGGCCCCGCTACTAAGAAAGCCTGAATATAACGAGTATTCGGGCTTTTTTCTTGCTTATGAGGCATCTCTCAAAACCCATTGATTACTATTTGATCACTCTCTGTTTCCGTACATTATTGCATCTGACAGATCACAGTAATCAATTCAGTAATCACTTTTGTTAACTCTCAATATGTGAAAGAGCAAACTTAGTTGTTGTAAGAATAATTGTATAAGATATCCTATTGATGAATAGGGTAGAACAAGTTAATATTCTATCCTAATGCTTTAATTAGGTTTTTAATTTACTTTCTTAAACTGATCTTCTCCCGGTAAAACGTACAAATAGTTAAGCAACTAATTTAATTTTCAGGTTCTTTTCAAATTCAACTGGTGAATAATAACCTAACGTTGAATGACTCCTTTGCCTGTTATAAAATATTTCAATGTAGTCAAAGATTTTAATCCTGGCTTCATCTCGGGTCTGAAAACGTTCAAAGCTAATCAGCTCTGATTTGAAGGTATGAAAAAAACTTTCCATTACTGCATTGTCATAACAGTTCCCTTTACGACTCATACTTTGTATCATATCATGTTCCTTTAGAAAGTTCCTTACTTCTTTTGATGCATACTGGCTGCCTTGGTCAGAATGAAATATTATCCCAGGATTTTCTCCCCGGTTTATTATTGCTTGTTTCAGAGCTGCAATTAATTCTCGGACGATTTTCTCCTTATTTCATCAATATAAACTTCTTTGTATCTCTGAAATTCCCCGCAGATAGCTGATAGAAATAAATTCCGCTGGACAATTTTGAAGCATTAAATTCGATTACATAGCTTCCAGCATATTTTTCCTCATTGACAATTGTAACCACTATATTACCTAAAACATCATAAATTTTTAATGTAGCTAGTCCGAAGTCCGCGATCTGAAATTTGAAATTTGTGGTTGAATTGAATGGATTAGGGTAATTTTGCATCAATTCATATTTCGGGGAAAAATTAACAACAAGGTTGACTTCATTTGAATATTTAAAAGTTCCATAAGAATCAATTTGCTTTAATCTATAGGTATAAATTCCATTTATTAATAAACTGCTGTCTAAAAAATAGTAATTTTTTGAAGAATTACTGTTTCCATGCCCTTGCATAAATCTGATCAATTCCCATTTTGAATTTCTCCCCAACTCATACTTAGTATTCTCAACTTTCCTTTCGACATCAAAACCATAATTATTCACTTCTGTTGCAGTAACCCATTTCAACTCTATGAAATTATTTTTTAGTATAGCTGTAAATGAAATGAGTTCGACTGGAACGGGATCTGAAAACATGGCAGTGTAAACATCTAATTTGCCAAATCCATAAATACCGGAAGGAACATTTCCAGTATATTCATCTGTCAGTGCATTATTTCTAAGTGCATTGTAAATTTCCTCAGGAGAAGCTTTAGGATCTTTTTCTAAATACAAAGCTGCCGCACCTGCACAAAATGCAGACGACATACTTGTCCCCTCCATAATTATATAATCATGTTCTCCTGAAATATTTCCATCATTATCGATAAAAAAAATATTTGGAATTGTATAAACATCTTTATCCCTAAGAGAAATTATAGAACTTCCTGGTGCCACAATATCCGGTTTCTGATAGCCATCTATTCTTGGTCCTCTGCCCGAATAGGAATAAATATTTCCAATTATTTGTGAATTTGAATTTATCGATCCGTCATAGCTAATCCACTTAGTTCTTGAGACGTATGATCCTACAGTAAATGCATGGTCGGCTGTAGAAGGTGAACTAATTGTATAGTTTGGATCATCATTAACAAAAACAACTTTTCCATCATTGTAATGCTCATATAAATGAAATTGCTGTAATGAGGATGATCCATTAATAACTCTTAAATAATAAGTTGAATTTCCCGATGGAACCTGAAATAATGATTGGGATAAGTTTGATTTTGTTCCTCTAATACTTTTCGTTGTAGTCCAGTGATAAATATTTGTTAATTCTTCTCCAAGTTCATTATAATATTTCAAACTTAAATTTTTATCTTCACCGTAATCATACCACACAAGATTAAATGTCAGGCTAGTACTGTTTGGTGATGCATCTTGTACGCCAATTTGAATTAGATCAGAGGAATCATTTTCACCAACAGATCCTGAAAAATGTCTTTTACTTGCTGCATAATTTCCTGCTGGGATAAAAACCGGCACACCCTGTGAATAACACCAATCAATTGTTTGATCTTTTATATTGCTACCATCATGATAAATATCCCAATTGCCATAACTCATTGTGATAATATCTGCGTGATAAATATTAACCGCTGCTTTTAATGCTTCAACGATTGCGGATGTATTCGCTCCGGCATTTATGTCATTTCCAATCTTTAAAAAAATCAAATCAGAATTTGGAGCTACCCCCTTATAAAGTCCTTCACCATTAGCAATATTGTTTTCTGATAAAATTCCTTTTGACAGTAATGAACCTGTAACATGAGTGCCGTGTCCGGTTACTTTATTTGCTACATCATCCTCGAGAGTTGGATAATTTGAATAATCTTTTTTCTGAATTACAGATGGGAGTTCTATTCCGACAAAATTAGTATCTAAACCTGAATCAAGGACAGCTATCTTTATTCCTTTTCCTGTAAAACCTTTTTGCCAAACCATATTTGCTTTAATCCTTTTCACTGCCTCATTGTTTTGTGGGAAAGAGAGTTCTTCAACTGTTTCAACTCTTTTTATAAATTCAAGAGATAAAACATTTAAAAACTGATTCATGGGTATTTTTGCAATAAAAAATCCTAATGAATCATTTTCATTTGGTGGAATCCAGGATTCACAAATATTTATTATTCCGTATGATGAAAGCTGGGAAGTCTCTGCTGCAGATGGATATTGAGAGGTATAAAGTGCCAATTCAAGAAAATTACTTGAATCGGTTGAATTTGTTTTTTCTAGAGAAGAAATAGATTTACTTTTGTTAAATATAATTTTTAATAGTTCACCACTGCCGATTTTATTAAAATATTTTGAAGGGATGCTAAATTCTAAATCAATACCTTTCTCTTGTGGAAAAATATAACCTGCTTTATCTCGGTCTATTAATGGAGGCAGAAAGAAAAGAAAAATTGAAATCAGAGTTATAACAAATAATCTCATTTTGCTTACTGTTGTATAAAGCAATAGACATATCTTAATGGTTTTAATTAAGGTAAGGATATAGAGTGAGAATAAAACCAGTACAATTACTATTTATTTCTCGCCCATCTTAAAGGAATTTTTTGAAAAATATTTGGGGTTTTTACAAATTAAGAATATTTAACACGATAAGAATTGTATTGGTAATTGTACTGGTTCTTTGATCCTTCACATGAAGATGTCTGATGACCAGGTAACTTCATCTGCCCCTGTTTAAAATTATCTTAGAATCTCCATTTCTTCTGCCCTAACAAATAAAATCAGAACTTTTTTAAAATATTATAGAAAATCTCGTATTCTTATTCCATTTGTAACTTAAAAAAAATTATTAGCAATGAAATCAGTACAATTACTAAATCATTTTTTCTAATGAACTTTAAACTTTTGATTATGGAACGCTTTAAATAACTGGAAATTAAGATAGGCATAAAGGAAAACACAAAATTTACGAGATAGGTACTTATACTGATTTTTTTTATAGAATTAGAATATAGATTTATATGCATATAAATGATTAACTTTTCAAAAATGGAACAAAAAAATCTGCGAAATAAAATCAGCCAAATTGTTAACGGGGATTACATAGACTTAGACGAATATCATGTTAAATATTATTTCTCAAAAAAATTAGAAGAAATATTGCCTGCTATGCCAAAAGAGGAAATATATAATGCTATTCAGTATGCAAATAATGCATTAAAACCTCCAAGAAGAAAAAAAGAATTTATCGAGATATTGATCTCAAAACTGAGACTTGAATACTAAATTTTTTAAACTTATAATTAATCCTCTTTTATTAAGAGGAGTTCACACATTAAAGAGTTACAAGAATATATTGATCTCTTGTTCTCATTGGGTAATCCTATCTACTTTTCCTTGCTCCTTACATTAGTAGTTTTTATCCTGTTGTATACAATCTACAAAAACATTTTTCTACCACAACGGCAAATTCATTTGCTTAAAGAAAAGGATTTGGAATTAAAGAATACCCAATTGATGGCACTCTTTGCAGAATTAGACCCAGATCCGGTGTTAAGAACAAATAAATCCGGAGAAATAATATATATTAATAATGCAATTGAACAACTAAACATTAAAAATGTTATTGGAGAAAAAGTTACTAGCATTATTCCAAGTATTAATCTTTCATTCGAAGAACTTATTATTAATAATAAGTCTGTTTCATTCTCCCTTAAGTTAGACAAGAAATATTACTCAATTCTTATTAGGGGGAATTCATTCTTAGAGATAGCACAGTTATATTTCACTGATATTACATCATTAAAAAAATTAGAATATAGGATTAGGCGTTCAAGGAAACGATTGAAACAATTATCGGCACATCTAATTGAAAAATTAGAGGAAGAAAAATACAGGCTTGCCAGGGAATTGCATGATGGAATCGGTCAGAATCTATTATTTCTGAAACTAAAAATTCAAAAACTCGAAGACAAATTAAAATTGATCAAATACAAAGACCCTGAAATTAAAAACATAAATATTCTTTTGGGATCAACAATACAAGATTTAAAAAATATTTTATATGAGTTAAAACCTAGAGTTCTTGAAGAAGCAGGACTGAAATCAGCTCTTTCACTATTGTGTAACAAGTTAATCTATGAGGGGGATTTGAAAGGAAATATTGATATAGTTGGATTAGAAGACAGATTGGATAGTAAGCTGGAAGTGGCCGTATACAGAATTGTCCAGGAAGCCTTAAATAATATTGTTAAACATTCAAAGGCTCAATCTTTTAATGTGCAGCTTTTGGAAATTGATAATACCATCCGATTAATAATCTCCGATGATGGAATAGGGTTTAATGTTGAAACGGCATTATACGGCAAATCTGAGGTTAATTCATTTGGACTATTTAATATGAAAGAAAGAACTGAAAATTATAAAGGCAGATTCAAAATAGAATCTACCGAAGGAGCCGGTACAGTTATCGTTGTTGAAATTCCACTTATTAAGGAGATGGAATATGCACAATAGTATAAGAATTATGATTGCTGATGACCATCGTCTGTTTAGGGAGGGGATTATAAATTTATTGAATGAAGCCAAAGATATATTAGTTGTTGAGGAAGTTGAAAATGGCAAGGAACTTGTGGAAAAGTACTTTGAAGTTAAGCCCGATGTTATTGTCGCGGATATTTCTATGCCGGTGTTATCTGGGACCTCAGCTATATTGAAAATCAAAAGGAAGAATCCATCCGCCAAAGTCTTGTTTTTAACCATGCATGATGGTGAAGAATATTTCTATCATTGTGCAAAAGTTGGCGGAGATGGAGTTATTAATAAAAATGTTTTGAAAGATGAATTAGTGTATGCCATTAGGCAAGTTTATAAAGGTAAAAAATATTTTGGTGGGGTGACATCTGAAGATGCTTTAATGAAATTATTTGATAAATACAAGTTCTTGCTTAAAAGCGGATCTGAAATTGACCATTCAAGTCTCAACAACAACGAAAAAGAAATTCTGGAATTAGTCGGTAAAGGTAAAACAAGCAAAGAAATTGCAAATAGACTAAAACTTAGCAAAAGAACCATTGATTATTATAGAACGCAAATCATGCAAAAACTCAACCTTAAATCACTACCTGAATTTATCCAATACGCTGTTCAATTTAATATGAAGTTAAAAGATTAACTCATCCAGAATCAAGTTCCCTCAATTTTATAGGTATATATACCTAAAATATTGTTCTTAGGACACTTACAAAAAAATTCAAACCTTCTTTTTTAGAAAAAAAGCGATCCATTTGAAAAAAAATAATTGGTATATATACTGGTTATTTTAATCTATCTGAATTTTATTTTTGCTCCGCAATAAACAAAAGGAGCAAAAATGAAAACAATAAAATTCTTTTTAACAGTATTAATTTTTATTATTTATTTTTATGATAGTTTTATCTGGGCGCAAGGTAAAATCATTACAAGTACGGAAGCTAATCAATTATTTGGCAGTGTACTTGTTTCCATATCAATGTCAACCCATGAATTTGAACAGATTATTAATCAGTCCAAAAATGCTCTAAGGGTTAAAATTTCTAGTAATAATCTCTTTATAACCAATAGCGAGAAAAGTATTTTATATAAAAGTGGGGGAAACCTTTCACCGGATGAAAATTTCCACACATTTAGTATTTTAGTTATTAAAGAATTAATTGCAAAAGGTCAGAGTAACATTGTGTTCTTTGAACAAAGAAATGATGTACTTACTATTACCATTGGTGAGTTCACATTGGAATTTTCCACCTGTTGCTAAAGATTTGAAAATAATTCTAAACTATGACTATTAATAATGTTATAGTAACAATAAGTATTTTAATTTGGTTATTACCGCCTATTAGACAATTCAGGGGAGGATACTTTTTCTTTTTTCTGATTCTTGCCATTTCAGATCCATTAAATTTAATAATAACAGAATTTAGTAATATACATCCGCTCTATCTTCATCTAATTATTTCCGTACTATTGGTTTTTTCTTTATACAATTTTCAGTTTTTCAAAAAAAATTGGATTATTGCCTTAATCATTACAGCCTTTTTAAGTATTATATTCTTTTTTTCGTTGCAAGTAATTATTATAACCATGGCTATCATACATTTAATTTTGATAGCCATTTTTTTGAATCGTGCAACGATTTATTTGCAAAATTTTCAAATAATCAATCTGTTCTTTTTAATATTAATTCTTTATGAGGCATCAATTATTTCAAAAGTGATGGTGCTGCTCTTTAATTTTTCTATTGGGAGAATCTATTACGATTTAACTTCATTCTTTCAAATTCTAGTAGGGCTATATTTTACTTTCTTGACTTTGGAAAGTAGTCCAAAAATATCTTTTAAAAGTTAGAAAAAGCAAAAGAATAATAACTATTCAAAACCAAATACCATAACCTTAGTAAAATATCAGAATTTTGGGAGTTAAAAACATTGGATTTTCAGTTTCTCCAAAGAATTCATCTCAATTATTCTCTTTTCATTTACTCGTTCATAATCATAGTCTTTAAGGTTTTCTCCACAATATTTCTCTAACGAAGGACGTAGTGCTCTTAGAGATATTGGAGAAAAGTCTGCTGCAAATTTGTTGATTGGTACAGGCTCAATGATCTAACTAATTGTAAGTTCAGGAAAATCAGGTTTACTTAATAATTATAAAAAGAGGCCGCTATGTTTTATATGACAAACAAATTAGGGGCTTGGCAAATAGGGGATGACTCTCATAAAGGTAAAGTGCAATTCAAAATCTTCTTTCCAAACGTGAAGGATCCTCAAATAAAAAACATTCGCGTTGCAGGAGATTTTCAGAATCAGATTTCTACAAATTCAGATTGGGATTTCTCTTCAGGTTTTGAATTAACAAAGAACCCAACTTCAGAAGGTACATTCTGGACTTATACTACTGAAAATGTGCTTCAAGCAGGATTTTATCAGTATAAATACTATCTCACATTTATAGACGGTACAAACAGAATTGTATCTGATCCCTGTGCGCGTTACGGCGGAATTAATAATCAGAATGCTGCGTTTGTTATCGGGGGAAGTCGGCCAGTTGATAATATTGTAAATCCTCTTAAAAACGGAAGGAAGCATCTTCGGCATTTAAATATCTATGAACTTAATATAGATGATTTTACCGCTGAGTACAGAGTTAAGAGAGCCCCGCTTGAGGCTGTTACAGATAAATTGGATTACATTAAAGAACTTGGATTCAATGCTATTCTTTTTATGCCATGGACGGCTTGGAAAAATCTTCTTTATGACTGGGGATATGAACCTTTCCTCTATTTCGCCGTGGAATACCGCTACGCCAATGATCTTGATAATCCATCTGAAAAAATATCCTGGTTAAAAAAGTTGGTTAATGCATGTCACGAACATGACATTCATGTAATTATGGATGGTGTTTATAATCATGTGAGCACAGATTTTCCTTACAAGCAAATGTATCTTAATCCGGATGATTGTCCGTATACCGGAGTATATGGAGGTAGTTTTCCGGGGCTCCAGGATTTAGATTTTAACAATGAGTGTACAAATGAATTTATACGTGATGTTTGTTTTTACTGGATCGATACTTTTAAAATTGATGGAATTCGGTTTGATAATACAGTTAATTATTACATAGCTGGCAATCCAGGTGGTTTGCCGCGTCTTTTAGAGAGCATAGAAAATCATATTCATACAAAAGGCGAAGTAAATTTTTCATTAACATTGGAACATATAAATGTAAATGCCGCCAGTCTTACAAATAGTACTAAAGCAACAAGCTTTTGGGATAACTCTCTATATGAATATACATTCAATTACCTGTGGCACAAAAAGATCGATTCAAGATTACTAAATAGTTTGAATAACCAAAGATTCCTGAATTCCATCGAAAAAATTCCAACCCTTTACATCGGTAATCATGATCATTCACAGGTTGCCTGGCAGGCCGGGGCTCAAGAAAACATAGGCTCCATGAGATGGTATAAAACTCAACCATATCTGATAGCATTATTTACAGCTACAGGTTTACCTATGATCCAGAATGGAGCAGAGTTTGCCGAAGATTACTGGATTCCGGAAAACGACGAAGGAACCGGCAGAAGAATACGTCCCAGACCTTTAAGATGGAAACTAGAGACTGACGGAATTGGAACAAGCCTCAAAAAGCTTTATAAACAGATTGCTAATATTAGGCTGAAATATTCAGGACTTCGCTCGGCAAATTTTTATCCTCAACCATGGGAAGAATGGCAGAATACCTTTAATTCTGAGGGATATGGAATTGATGTTAACAGACAGCTGTTAATTTATCATCGTTGGGGAGATAATGAAAATGGAATACTTCAACGCTTTATTATTGTACTGAATTTTTCCGATACAGATCAGGATGTATGTGTACCATTCCCTGAAAATGGGATCTGGGTCGACCTTCTCAGTGATTTTAATAATCCATGGACTCCATCTATATCAGATTGGAAATTGTGTTTTAAAATTGGAAGCAATTGGGGTCATGTATTTTTTAAATGACAGAAATTTTTTTCAAAGCTTACGGCTGCCTCATATTCTTCAAAGCCCTGCGATAGGAATAAAAGCACTTTCTTGTTCATCTATTTGATTCCTTCCTAATTAAATCCAATGTATATTCTAAAATCTCATCCTTACCATTCGGAGTAATATCTTCAACTTCGTAATCAGGTTTTACACTTTGAGGTGTAACATCACCACTCGATCGAATAAAGAGTCCTTTTGGAAAGGAAACCGCTATTTGTGTATTTGGCAAACTAAACTGTTGGGTAGCGCCATAAGATGAAAGGAAATCCGGCGTATCTTCACCAATTAATTTGCCTAATTGATAATCTTGAATGATAGATGCCACGGATGTTGTATTGGAAAATGAGAACCGATTTATCAACACATACACGTTGCCGGTAAACCTTATTGAATCGGGCTGCGGTTGATTATCGGGCATGGATACTTCAAAGCGGGAGCCGTTTTCGTGTGAAAGGATTGCCTGTTTCAACTCCTCGACAGACGGGATATTGATATTTTTCCAGAATTCTTTTGTTATCCGGCTGGTTCTCACTTTTAATTTTGATGCAAAAGTGAATGGCTTTGAAGCAATGTAAGAAATCAAGTGATCGCTGAAAGTATTGGATCCTCCCAGGTTATTTCTTAAATCAATGATCAGACTCTTTGCCTTCATTTTGCGAAATGCCGAAAACGACGAATCAATATAATGACGAAATTAGATTGCTTTTAACTTAATCCTGGAGTTTTTAAATCGTCAAATAAAAGCACAAATTTTATTTGCTAATATGGAAACTTCAGCAAAGTAAAATATTATAAACTATTTATTAATGGCTTTTATTGATTCTTATCAAAACAAAGGTTAAGTTTTAAATTAACCAGGGATATCAAGTTCGGAACAGGGTTTTTATGAAAGTCAACTTTCAATCAGCTTCCCTCTTTTCCAGAATTAAATATTTATCTTCCAATATGATTCCTCAGGGCTGCAGGCATTCAAAAAAAAATATTTTTATGATTAAAACAGGATATAATATAGTGCTTTCCGTATTCCTGTTTTCAATTAATATTTATGCACAAATAAATGAGGCTAGAATTTCTGGTTTTGTTACGGATGAAATTTCCGGTGAAGCGCTTTACGGAACAAATGTACTGCTTTACAGGGACAGCATAAATACCCGTTACCCTCCGTTTGCCGGTACTGTTACGAACAGCTACGGCTTCTATGCAGTACCTGGGGTTCCGGAAGGGAAATATTTTTTAATCGCAAGGTACGTAGGGTATAAGCCGCTGATAAGAGAAGTTGAGATTGTTACACTCGGTAAGTCAGTTCAATACAACTTCCAGATGATTGCTGAAAATATCAATCTTGAAGAAATATTTATCACAGGTGAAAAAAATAAAGAAGCACAAATCAGTACAGTTAATATTCCTCCAGAGCTCCTTGCCAAGCTTCCATCTTTAAGCGGTGAAGCTGCCATTTTTAAAGCGTTGCAGCTTCTTCCGGGAATTCAAACGGCAAATGAAATGACGTCCGGATTGTATATAAGGGGAGGTTCGCCGGATCAGAATTTAACTCTTGTAGACGGTGTGATTTTTTACAGCCCGGCTCATCTTGGAAATTTCTCCAGCAGCTTTAATTCCGACGCTGTTCAAAGTGTAAAGCTGATTAAAGGCGCATTCCCGGCAGAGTATGGGGGAAGACTTTCAAGCGTTCTGGACATAAGGCTCCGATCCGGAACCAAAGAAAAGAACAAAGGAATGGTTGGATTGGGAACTTTAATTTCCCGATTTCTACTTGAAGGTCCAATCGGTGAGAATTCAACCTACATGATCTCAGGAAGAAAAATGTATTATGACGCTATCCAGAAAAGTTTTTTTAAGAACAGTATAATACCGCGATATAATTACCACGATTTAAATTCAAAGATTGCTTATAATTTAGGAACCAGTGATATTCTTTGGATTGAAGGAACTTTAAGCAGGGATAATCTTTACAGCCCTTCCGCCGGAAAAGAAACAAACTACAATATTGACTGGCAGAACAATGCCGTTAGTCTCAACTGGCTTAAAATAAATTCGAAGTCGGTTTTCTTAAATAATTCTATAAGCTATGTGGATTACCGTTTCCGCTCGATATTGAATGACAAGACACCCGGTGCTGATGCCCCGAATTATTTTTCTTCTTCAGTGCTTAGGGACTTTTTTTCAAAGATAAGTGCGGAAATCCATGCCAGCGACGCTCATACTGTAAAGACGGGAGCAGAAATAACGGTTCATAATTATAAGCTGATTTATAATAACTTTTACGATGAGATTCTTGAAAAGACTTTAAATTCGGATCAAGGAATATCCGCTATTGAGGCGGCCCTCTATTTTGAAGACGGGTGGAGGATTTTACCTCGGCTCGAGGCAAGCCTTGGGGGGAGATTATATTATTTTAGATCAAAAAAATATTTCCGTTTTGAGCCCAGGATTTCATCTTCCTATTCATTCGGCGATAACTTTAAAATTAATGCGGCGTTTGCAGAGGCGCATCAGTTCCTTCATCTCATAATCAGAAATGATATCTCTCTTCCCACAGACCTTTGGTATCCCTCTTCGGAGGAAGTTGCTCCGGCTAAATCAAGACAATATGTGGTAGGATTTGACTCTTACTTCGAAAATCGCGAATACCAGCTCTCTGTGGAAGGTTATTATAAGGAAATGAAAAATCTTTATGAATATAAAAATGGCTCGGTATTAAAACCCGATGCACCAGTAAGCGAATTCCTGACTTCCGGTAAAGGTGAGGCTTACGGGATTGAATTTTTTCTTAATAAACGTGCCGGAAGTTTATCCGGATGGATTGGATATACTTTATCCTGGACAAAAAGAAAATTTAAAGAGCTGAATGCGGGAAAAGTGTTTTATCCCCGCTACGACAGGAGACATGATGTTTCAATTGTTCTTGCTTATAATTTAACCGAACAATTGAGCTTAGGTGCCACCTGGATATATGCAACCGGACAAGGGTATACCGTTCCCACTGGTCAATATCGGTTCCCTGATATCGGACAGAACGGTTCATCTTCAATCCGGATCGACTATACAGAGAGAAACGCTTACCGCCTGCCTGCATACCACAAGCTCGATCTTAATGCTTCATATAAATTTGAATTTTTAAATCTCCCGTTTGAAGCATATCTTAATATATACAATTTATACAACAGGCAGAATCCGTTTTCTTATTATGTTACGTACAAAAGTTCAGACGGAGTTTCAAAAGATCTCATGTTAAACCAGATTACATTATTTCCCTTTATTCCTTCATTCGGTATTGAAGTAAAATTTTAAATATGAAAAATTCTTTAGCTGCAGTAATATTCTCAATTATCTTGCTTCACGGTTGTGAAAATGTCGACGTCGTTCAAACAAAGATTGAATACAAGGAGAAAATTGTTGTGTCTGCAGAATTAGTTTCCGAATCTTTGTTTTCAGGTGTTACTTTTACCAGAACATTACCTATTGGAGAACGTTATGATATAAAGAAAGCAGAAATCGTAAACGTTGATTCCTACTTAAGAATAAATTTTATAAGAATTGTCCCCCTTCATTATCAAGCAGATGGCGTTTATAAACCGGCGTCCAATCTTATGGTTAATCCTGGAGATATATTCGAGTTATTTGGGAAAGTAAATGGAAAGGCATTTTATTCTAAAACTTTAATTCCGGGAAAAATATCTATCAGTAATGCGGTTTTGGAAGCAGGGTATATTCGTGCTTCCATAATCCCGAAAGAAGGTGAAGTGTATGGGTGTAAATGGTTTGTATATTCATCCGCGGCCAAAGAAACAATAGCTGTAGCCGATGAATTTTTCTCGATCATTGAACCCTCAGAATTAAATACATCCGGAAGTCTTACTGTTAGAACCTCCCAAATTCCTGACCTTTATCTTTCTGCTGTTTATTTAGATATGATTAATATTCAGGTTTGCGCATTTGATAAAGCATATATGAATTATTATTTGACCCGTTCAAATCAAAATGTTGTAAATAATCCCTTTACCCAGGGAGGAGAAGAGATTGTCTGGAATGTTTATGGGGATGATGCCATTGGAATGTTTATAGGAATGGGAAAAAGCACAATCAAAGCGGTTAGACAATGAAGTGAAAAAAAAATTTTACATATTTTTTGTTTTAGCAATGCTTTACGGCTGCCTGACAGATGATATAAATGTTCCGCTTGAATTTAATAGCAGTTTCGACCTTCTGAAATATCTGGAAGAGCAGGGTGATTACATTAATTCACGTGAGGCGCCTTCATTGATAGAAGCTGCTGAGGTATACATGAATCTTAGTCATTATTTGATTATTGACGTGAGATCAAATGAAGAATTTATAAACGGACATATACAGGGTGCCAGAAATGTAACTAACAAGGAACTGCTGAGTTTTCTTCTGACAAATAATGCAGTCTCCTACCAGAAAGTTGTTCTCGTAAGCGCAGACGGACAGGAATCGGCATTTTATACATGTCTTTTAAGGCTTTACGGCTTTAATAACATTTTTACTTTAAAGTTCGGGATGGCATACTGGAACAGAAGTTTCTCACAGATATGGCTGAAGAAAATTAAAGATTCCCCTCTCAAGATGAACTATTCATTTGATAATATACCCAAGGGACAGCTTCAGGAACTCCCTCAGGTTTTTGAACAGATTAATGGAAACATTGAGGATTTAGCAAAAGAAAGGATCGCATTCTTTATTTCCCGCGGCTTTATTGATACAATGAATAATATTAATGAAGCAGAAGTTGGCTCAACAATGTATTTTGTTTGCTACTCGCTCCGTAATTTATATGAACAGGGTCATCCGCCAAATGCTGTTTTTTATTTAGAGTCAGAGGATTTGAAAAGCACTAAAGATCTTCAAACACTTCCTGCCGGCAGAGAAATTCTTATCTATGATTATAATGGCCAATTAAGTGCTAGTGTTACTGCATATCTTCAGGTACTGGGTTATAATGCCAAGTCATTCTTGTACGGGGCCTGTCAGCTTATATACGGCACCGTGACAGGTGATTTGGACAGCAGAACCCGGAGTTTTATTTTTTTGCCGGAAGAAATAAATAATTTTCCGTACGTAAAAGGAAATTAAAAATAATTCTGATCTTCGAATCGGGGAAATGAAAATGAAAACAATTTTCCGATTACTTTTGCTGATCTTCATATGGTCGTCTCTGTTGCATGCCCAATGGATGCAAACGGGTCTGATGAATACTGATGTTCTTGCACTTGCTGTCATTGACACAAATCTCTTTGCCGGGACTAAAGACAGCATCTATCTTTCAACCGATAACGGCACAAGCTGGATGGCTATAAGTGTAGGTTTAACCAATACCCTTGTTCAAGCACTTGTAGTATTGGACACCAATCTCTTTGCCGGCACACGTGATGGCGTCTTTCTTTCGACCAACTATGGCGCAAGCTGGGCACAGTTAAATCTTGGCTGGCCATGGCCCAGTATTCGTGCTTTTGCCATTAGTGGTACTAATATCTTTGCTGGATCAGGAGGCAACGGCGTCTTTCGTTCAACTAACAAAGGCTCAAATTGGACACAGGCAGGTCTATCGCGCACTAATGTCAGGTCTCTTGCTGTCAGCCCCAATGCTTCAGGCGGCTTCAATCTATTTGCAGGAACTAATGGCAGCGGCGTGTTTCTTTCGAACGATAGCGCTGCAAACTGGACAGAGACAAATAATGGTTTGACATATTCCGGCGTTCTATCTCTTGCCGTCAGCGGTACTAATCTAATCGCCGGAACTTGGGGCGGTATCTTTATCTCGACCAATAACGGTACGAGCTGGACGGAGGCAAGCACAGGTTTAACGTATACCTATGTTTATTGTCTCGCAGCCAGCGGCACTAATCTCTTTGCCGGGACTTGGGACGGCATCTTTCTCTCGATCGACAACGGCTCAAGCTGGATTGCTGCAAATACAGGCTTAAGTAATACGGATGTTTTTTCACTAGCCGTCTTGGGCAACAATCTCTTTGCAGGGACAGATGGCGGCGTGTGGAGACGTCCCTTATCTGAATTGATCACTTCTGCAGAAGGGCTCTCGGCTGCATTGCCAAGAGTTTTCAATCTCAGCCAAAACTATCCAAATCCATTTAATCCATCTACGAGAATAAGATTTTCTCTTACAGGAAGAAGCAATGTTAATATCGAGATTTATAGTATCACAGGGCAGGTTATTAAATCTTTAACTGCAAAATCTTATGAACAAGGAACATATGAAATAGAATGGGATGGAAAGAATATGAATGGAAAAGATGCTGCAAGCGGAATGTATATTTATAAAATGACAGTCAGAAATCCCGAAACCACCGCTTTGCGGAATCCCGCAGTAAGCAGGACAACTTCGGGGCAAGTTTTTATTAAAGCAAAAAAAATGCTGCTGGTGAGATAGGAAATATTATATGCACTTTATCCTATTATTGAATGGATAAAAGGCCAAATTAAAGCAAAAAAAGAGATTGAGCATAATCCTTCAAATTAGGTTCCAGTTTTTTCTACAACTCGGGACATCTACTGGAAGGACCATCTTGGAAGCATTAAAATGACGGTAGATATATCCGCAACTCCGGTGGCTTATGAGGATTATTATCTTTTTGGATTGACAATGGATAACCGCAGTATGGTTAATGTAGACCCCCGATGGCGATTTACCGGGAAAGAAAGAACTCCTTATTCTCCAAGTACAAATACTTTCCATTACTTTTTTGGTGCTAGAACGTATAACCCGCTTATTGGTAGGCGGGATAGATTGAAATGAAGAGAATTGAAAACCCAATTCTGTAGTTATTGTTTCGGGCCCCCGCTGCTAATGTATAAAATCCCAATCAGATAAGGTTGGGATTTTTTATTTTTATTTTTAATCACTCCCTTTCTTCCGGTTTAACTCGGAATAAATTATTGGGATAATACTAAAGTATTAATTTTTTTTTAATTTTAAAGAACGGTAGTAATTGGGAGCTGCCTTTAATATATTAAGAAGAGTTTTCAATTATCGGCAGGCACAACTGCTTTGAACTGATCCATTAAAAGGGTAACTTATAATGTCTGAAGAAAAATAAGATTCAATAACCCGCCTTAGCTTCCTTATTAATCCTACTTTTCATACAACGACAAAATCACCAAAGTGATTTTCAATCTAATTTTTT
>DATKLQ010000376.1:0-4988 GCA_035542335.1 Ignavibacteriaceae bacterium
GATTATTTTAACAGCGTGGAAGTAAAATATTATTACCTTTTATCCCTGCTGGCTGTCCCTTTGAGGAACAGGAAATCCTTTGAGTATATATTAAATTTTCTCAATTCGATTGACCAGAAGTTATTTAAATTAAATTATATCAAACGGCAAGCCTGGCAGACAATAATTAAATTGAGTAACCCTAACAAAAAATCTTTTACCGCCCGCATATAAAACCTTAGTAACATATCTTCAATACCTAATATCCTCATTAATTTCATTATTATTATAAAATTTTTCTATTTATTCTTATTTTTATCTGTCATTAAGTTTTAGGAATTTTGTAACTAGATTAAAAATTTAAATAGAATATGCCCGACGTCAGCATTGTTATTATCAGCTGGAAAATGAAGGATTTATTGAAGGTTTGTTTAAATTCGATATTTAAATACTCGAAGGATATAACCTTTGAAATTCTTCTTGTGGATAATAATTCCCGTGACGGCACTTATGAAATGGTTGTTCGGGAGTTCCCGACTGTTCGTATTATAAGGAATTCCAAAAATAAAGGAGTCGCGCCTGCACGCAAACAGGGAATGGAAATAGCTGCCGGTAAGTACATTTTAATCCTTGATGCCGATACAGAATTGATTGAGAATTCTTTGAAATGTCTTTTCGATTACATGGAAAAAAATAAGGAATGCGGGCTTGCAGGATGTAAACTAGTAGATTCAAACATGAATCTCCAATATTCATGCAAAAAATTTCCATCCCTCTTAGCATTTGTTTTCAGGAGATTGGAAAATCTTAAAGTTGTAGCTGAATCCAATATTTTAAGAAAACATATAATGATGGATTGGGATCATAATAATATAAGAGAAGTAGACTACCTGATAGGAGCGTGTCGGTTTATTAGACGGGAAGTAGTTGAAAAAATTGGTTATTATGATATCAAAATTTTCTATGGTCCGGAAGATATAGATTATTGCTTGAGAGTTTGGAAAGCAGGTTGGAAAGTTGTTTATTACCCGTTTACCAAGATTATTCATCATGAACAGCGTATTACAAAAAGAGATTTCTTGTCTAAAATCTCTTTTGAGCATTTGAAGGGAATTCTTTATTTGTACCGGAAGTACGGTTATAAAATTAAACTTTAATATGTCTCCAAAAATCGAAAAAATATTAATCCTCCTTACCGATTTTATCACGATTAATTCGGCATTCATCTTCTATTTCATTATCCGAGTTCAAACGGGCTGGTTCGACCTTATCATTATGCCCGAATTCTTCATGCCTATGCTTGTGGTTTATATTTACTGGGTTGTAATCTTCACATTCGTCGGTATGTACCGCACCTGGTTCGCCGCTTCAAGGCTTGATGAGCTCTCCACTCTGTTTAAAGCTTCTTTCGTGGGAATCTTTATTCTCTTCTTTATGATCTTTATCGATGATTATATCCATAATGTAAGAACATCTACAAGGGTTTTGATCTTTATTTATTGGGGAACTTTCCTGCTGTTTGTTTCAATCGGGAGGCTTTTTATCAGAGCTCTCCAAAGGCGCCTGCTGATTAAAGGCATCGGGAGAAAAAATGCCGTTATTGTTGGAACTAATTCCAAGGCTCATGAGGTTGAAACTGAAATAGTTAACCATAAGGCGCTTGGATTAGATGTAGTTGGCTATGCATCGCTTAATAATAACATCAAAATTGAACTGGAAAAAAATAAAGAAGCCAGAATCCTCGGAAGCGCTCACGAAATCCAGCACTTAATTGATCAATATAATATTAAGGAAGTGATAATAGCTGTCGATAAAAAGGAGGATGACCTGCTGGTTGAAATAATCTCCAAGTGTGAAAATAAAAATGTTGGACTGAAGATTGTCCCGGATTTATATGAAATATTAAGCGGTCAGGCAAAAACTTCCCAGATTTATGGAATTCCCCTTATTGATATTATGCCTGAGCTTATGCCGGAGTGGGAGAAAAAGCTTAAGAGACTAATTGATATAGTTGTTTCCTTAATCATATTAATTTTTAATTCTCCTATCTGCCTTTTAGCAGCAATAGCCATTAAGATGGATAGTCCCGGACCGATTTTCTTTACCCAGGAAAGATGCGGAATGAATAACACCCAATTCAGAATTGTTAAATTCAGATCAATGTTCCCTAATGCCGAGAAATTTACCGGACCGGTTTGGTCCCAAAAAGACGATCCGAGAGTTACCAGGATTGGCAGGATTATCAGGAAGTTAAGAATTGACGAAATTCCGCAGATGTTTAATGTGCTTAAGGGAGAAATGAGCCTTGTAGGTCCCAGGCCTGAAAGGCCTTATTTTGTCGAAATGCTTTCGAAAGAAATTCCATTTTACAAGAGAAGGTTGAAGGTACGTCCGGGCATTACAGGCTGGGCACAGGTTAAGCATAAATATGACGAAACAATAGAGGATGTTAAAATAAAGCTTAGATACGATCTTTTTTATATTGAAAATATGTCTCTGAGAATGGATTTTAAGATCCTTTTTAGAACTGTTTTTGTAGTGCTGTTCGGAAAGGGACACTATAATTAGAGTAGGTAGTACTGAGCATGGAGTATGGAGAAAGAAGGAACTTTTTTGGGTCGGCAGATGTCATATACTTCAATATTACACTTTCTGTGCTCTGCCCTTTACACTTTGCCCTATGCTCAAAAATAAATTAAACTAAACCTAATGAACGAAAAATCCCTCATAATTATACCAACATATAACGAAGCTGAAAATGCTCCCAAGGTTTTATCCGAGATCCTGGAGCAATATGAAGCGCTAGACATCCTTATAGTGGATGATAATTCTCCCGATGGTACCGCCGCATGCATTGAATCTATAAACCAAAATAATTTCAGGATTAAGCTGATTAAACGTGAAAAGAAAATGGGCCTGGGGACAGCATATATTACAGGTTTTAAATACGCTCTCCAGCATGGGTACGACTATATATTTGAAATGGACTGCGATCATTCTCATGATCCTAAAGAGATAAAAAATTTTCTGGAGAAGATTAAAGAAAAAGATTTAGTGATAGGAAGTCGTTATTTAACCGGAGTTAATGTGGTTAATTGGCCTATGCGCCGGTTAATGCTCAGCTACCTGGCTAATCTTTATACTAGGATAGTTACCGGGCTTCCGATAAGAGATACTACAAGCGGATATAAATGCTTCAGAAGAAAAGTCCTTGAATCGATCGATCTGGATCATATAAAATCCAACGGATATGCATTCCAGATTGAAATGAATTTTAAAGCTTTTAAAAAAGGTTTTAAAATAGGTGAAATACCAATCATCTTTGTGGATAGACTGATGGGATCATCAAAGATGTCTAAAAAGATTGTTAGGGAAGCAATCTTTATGGTCTGGAAGCTGAGGATCAGCAGCGTGCTCGGAGTATTGTAAATAGAACGCAGATGATACAGATCTGTGGATAGATAAGCAGCTCTGGATTTTCGCAGATCTGAATAAAGTATAATTAATTTTAAAATGGAGGGGAGAATGGAAGAATATTTATTTAAAGACTTGACCTCATCTATAATTCAGGCTTTCTATAAAGTCTATAATACTCTCGGTTATGGATTTTTAGAGAAAGTGTATGAAAATGCCTTAAGAATTGAACTGCTGAAATCGGGATTTGATGTTGAAAAACAGAAACCGGTTAAAGTTTTTTATGATTCAATTGTGGTTGGAGAATACTTCGCCGATTTAATTGTAGATGGAAAGGTCATTATCGAATTGAAAACTTCCGATTCCTTAATCGAAGAGCATGAATGTCAATTAATCAACTATCTCAAAGCAACCGATATCGAAGTAGGGCTTCTATTAAGCTTCGGCAAAACTCCGATCATCAGAAGGAAAATCTTTATGAACAAAAACAAATCTGGCCTTTATGATAATTAATCTGCGCAAATCTGCGGTATCTGCGTAATCTGCGTTCCATTATGGAGCTATCGATAATCATAGTAAACTACAACGTCAAGGAATTCGTCCAGAACCTTCTCCATTCCATATTCAAAGCCGGCTGCAATTTAAAATATGAGATAATCGTTATTGACAATGCCTCCGATGACGGCAGCGCTGAATTTATAAAAGAAAAATTTCCAAATGTTCAGCTATTCTTAAACAAAAAAAATCTGGGCTTCGGCAAAGCTAACAATATAGGGTTAGCCGCTGCAAAAGGAAAATATGTACTGCTTATAAATCCGGATACCTTAGTAAGGGAAGACACTCTTGAAAAGATGATTTCATTTTTTGAGGTCCACCCCGATGCCGGATTAGCCGGCTGTAAAATCTTAAACCCCGACGGATCATTACAGCTTGCCTGCCGCAGAAGTTTCCCCGGTCCATGGACCTCTTTCTGCAAGGTCACCGGCTTAAGCTCTCTTTTCCCTGGCAGCAGGTTATTTGCAAGGTATAATCTTACTTACCTGGATGAAAACCGGACATATGAGGTTGATGCAATTTCCGGGTCATTTATGATGATGAGGAGGGAAGTGTATGAAAATATTGGCGGGTTTGATGAACAATTCTTTATGTACGGCGAGGACCTCGATCTCTGCTATAGGATTCAGAAAGCAGGGTGGAAGGTTTATTACACTCCCGATACACAGATAATCCACTACAAAGGTGAAAGTACGAGAAGAAGCGGCTTGGATGAAACAAAGATTTTCTACGATGCAATGAATCTTTTCGTGAAGAAACATCTTTCAAGCTCAATTTTAGTTGAAACAATTCTTAAGACAGCGATCGGATTCAGAAAATTTTTTGCTTTCATGGCTAGAAAAAAATTGATTGTAGTTTCAATCATTATGGATCTGCTGGTGTTTGATGCTTCGCTTTTCCTGGCGGAGCAGGTTTATAAAGTTTTCAGCACCTGGAACGGATTTCCGCATAAAACTTTTCTTATAGTGTACACAATTCCGGCTGTCATGCATATTTTAACTGCGGCACTTGCCGGTTCCTATAGAAAAGATTCATTGTCT
>DATKLQ010000377.1:0-10461 GCA_035542335.1 Ignavibacteriaceae bacterium
CGATCGGCTCTTTATTTTATGATGATACCGAGCATATAATTCCCTTTCAAGATATTATGATTCTTAATTATATTTGTCATTAAAGCACAGACATTTCTGCGGTTTGTTAGCTATGTCTGTGCCTTTTATTATTTATTTTAAATTCAAATCCTTTTTGAAGATCTTATAGTTGAGTAATGAAAGTAAATACGAGGCCGTAATCGGTCTTGAAGTTCATGCACAGCTTCTTACCGAATCGAAAGCATTCTGCGGCTGTTCAACTAAATTCGGTAATGCGCCCAACACAAATGTTTGCCCTATTTGTCTCGGGCACCCGGGCGTCCTGCCGGTTTTAAATAAAAAAGCAGTTGAATTTACTGTTTTAATGGGAATTGCCGCTGACTGCAGAATCAATGAAAAATCAATTTTTGCAAGAAAGAATTATTTCTATCCGGATCTCCCTAAAGGATATCAAATATCTCAATACGAGGAACCGGTCTGCGAAAACGGAATATTGAGAATAACACTTCCCGATAATTCTTCCAAAACAATCAGGATAAAAAGGATTCATATGGAAGAAGATGCCGGGAAATCAATTCACGATCGCGCTGATGCAACCCTGGTAGACGTAAACCGCTGCGGCGTTCCCCTGATTGAGATTGTCAGCGAACCCGATATACGGAACGCCCAGGAGGCTTCACTCTATTTAAGCAAAATAAAACAGATCGTACAGTATTTAGCTATTTGCGACGGTAATATGGAGGAAGGATCCTTAAGATGCGATGCAAATATTTCGGTGAGGTTAAAGGGAAATGAAAAACTCGGGACTAAAACCGAAGTGAAGAATATGAATTCTTTCCGCAGCGTTGAAAGGGCGATTAACCGCGAGATCGAAAGACAGATTGAAATAATTGAGGATGGGGGAAAGATCGTGCAGGAAACTCTTCTCTGGAATGCCGACTTGAATGATGTTCTCTCGATGCGGAGTAAAGAAGAGGCCCATGATTACCGGTATTTCCCCGAGCCGGACCTCCTCCCGGTATTCATAAATAAGGAGTGGATAAATAAAATAAAACAACGGCTGCCGGAATTGCCCGATAACCGGATTGAAAGATTTACTTCCCAATTTAAAATTCCAAAGTACGATGCTGAAGTTTTAACCCAAACAAGGGAGCTTGCGGATTATTATGAAGAGCTCACAAAAAATACTAAAGATTTTAAAAGCGCAAGCAACTGGGTTATGGGCGACGTGTTAAAGGTTTTAAATGAAGAAAAGATTAATATTAAAGAGTTCCCCGTAAAACCTGAAAGCCTTGCTCAATTAATTAATATCATAAATGACGGAACTATCAGCGGAAAAATCGCCAAAGAAATTTTCCCCGAAATGGTTAAAGAAAAGAAGAGGCCTCTGGATATTGTTAAAGGGAAAAATCTTCTGCAGGTGTCCGATAGATCAGAAATTGAAAAAATTATTGAGCAGGTTTTAAATGTAAGCCCGTCGGAAGTTAAAGAATATATTGAGGGAAAAGAAAAGGTATTCGGGTATTTTGTAGGGAAAATCATGCGGGAATCTAGAGGGAAAGCAAATCCGAAGGTTGTAAACGAGGTCTTAAGAGAAAAGCTGGAATTATTGAAAAATTAGTTATTATGTTGTTGAGTTATTAAGTTTTTGAGTTATGTTATTGAATTATTTATCGCAACTCAGCAACTTAATAACTTAGCAACTTTAATAACTTTGTAACCTAATAACTTAGAAAACTTAACCATAAGGAGTATCTCTTGTCATTCAAAGATAGTTTAAAAAGATTTGCGGGAATAAAGACTGATGAAGAGCTGAATAAAGTCAAAACCCCGAAAGAAAAAACGAAAGAATTTTTTGAATCCCTTTTATTTGCCGGCATCGCCGCCTTTTTCATAATAACCTTCGTAATTCAGAATACAAGAATACCTACGGGCTCGATGGAGGATACTATACTAGTAGGCGATTTCGTTTTGGTAAACAAATTTATTTTCGGCTCTTCATCACCAAAGTATATCCCCTTTACTGAAGTAGAAATTCCGCATTTCAGGCTTCCCGCACTGCGGGAACCCAAGCGTAAAGATATAGTTGTCTTTGAATACCCCGGGGACCGGGATCAGCTGGTAGCTAACGAACTCGGCGTAAATTATGTTAAGAGATGTATTGGATTGCCCGGAGATACCGTGCAGATTATAAATAAAGTGGTTTATGTTAACGGGAAACAATTCTGGATACCGCCGCATGTCAAGTATTTAAATCCTTATGCTAAACCGAAGGAATATGTCGAGCCGAGGATCTTTCCCAAAGGAATGCCCTGGAATGAAGATAATTACGGACCTCTTATTGTTCCTAAAAAAGGTTATAAAATCCGTCTGACGCCCGATAACGTTGAACAGTGGCGCACAATTATAGACCGCGAATTCGGCAATAGGGTTGTAGATGTTAAAGGAAATGTAATCACTATCGAGGGTATGCCGGTTACATATTATACGCTCAAGAAGGATTACTATTTCATGATGGGCGACAACAGGGACGACAGCCTTGACAGCCGCTTCTGGGGATTCGTTGCCAGGGATATGATTGTAGGAGAAGCATTCATAACTTTGTTTTCATGGGACCGCGATATTCCCTTTTCCCAATTTATAAAGCTGATTAGTTCAATCAGGCCTGATAGAATACTGAAGCTGCTTAATTAATTCCAAAATATGAATTGATAATTACTGCAGAGAGTTTCTTCTTACTTAAT
Organism: Ignavibacteriaceae bacterium; assembly: GCA_035542335.1. Classification (GTDB taxonomy): domain Bacteria; phylum Bacteroidota; class Ignavibacteria; order Ignavibacteriales; family Ignavibacteriaceae; genus DATKLQ01. The sequence continues at coordinate 2,745 of DATKLQ010000377.1, forward strand.
TGCTAGTCGCATACTATCAATTCTATAAGTGTTCGAATTTTCCGAATAGTTTTCTTTCTCTATATTAATTATGAACTTATTAGATATTAAATACGAAAAATACAAGCTGCAGAACGGACTCGAAGTAATTCTGCATTCCATTAAAAATATTCCGGTGGTCGCATCAAATATCTGGTACAAAGTCGGTTCCGCCAATGAGAAGAGGGGGAAAACAGGCCTAGCTCATTTTTTTGAACACATGATGTTCCAGGGATCTCAGAATGTTGCCAAAGAAATGCATTTCAGGTTCATCCAGGAAGCCGGGGGAAGCTTAAACGGATCAACTGGATTCGATAGAACAAATTATTACGAAAAAGTGCCGTCAAATTTTTTGGAGTTAATCCTCTGGCTTGAATCGGACCGTATGGGCTACCTCCTGCCTTCTTTAAACAAGGAAAAGCTCGAAAACCAGATCAGTGTGGTAAAAAATGAAAGGCTTGAAAGATATGATAATCAGCCTTACGGTTTAGCGTGGGAAAAAATCATTGCCAGTCTCTATCCGGATGAACACCCTTACAGCTGGCCTACAATCGGCTTTCTCAACGATATATCCGGCTATACTTTGGAAGATGTAATAAATTTCTTTAAGAAATATTATTCGCCTTCCAATGCTTCATTGGTTCTGTCAGGTCATTTTGATCCTGAAAGAGGGAAAGAGCTGATTGAAAAATATTTCAGCGGCCTTCCCTCTCAAAATTCACTGCAGAATTTAAGTCCAATAAAAACGGAATTAAGTAAAAATAAATTAATTCATTATGAAGATAATGTTAATCTCGGGAGAATTTATTTAGCCTGGCACAGCGAAAAAGCATTCGGTAAGGATGATGCTTGCTTAGATATTCTTGCTGACATTCTTAGCGGCTCTAAAAATTCTAGGCTATACAAGTCTCTTGTCTATGATAACGAATTAGCCCAGGATGTTTCGGCATTTCAATATTCGGGTAAGTTGACCGGGAATTTTATGATCATTGCAACCGCCAGGCCGGGAATATCTTTAAAAATGTTAAAGGATAAAATTTTTGAAATACTTAATGATTTAGGGAAACAGGGGGTATCGGAAAGAGAACTATTAAGATCTAAAAACGGAATCAAATCGAATTTTATTTATTCTCTGCAGAATGTTGATTCTCTTGCCGATCAGCTGAATTTTTACAACTTCTACCTGGATGAACCCAATTCATTTAATTATGATCTTAAACGTTATGAAGAAGTAAACGGCAAAATGCTTTCCGCAGTAACGGAGAAATATTTGGGCAGGCCTTACATAGAACTTCATATCCTGCCAAAAAAAGTGAAAACATAATATGGAAAATTTCCGCGGCATTAAACCGGTCCCTTCCGAAGAGCTCGACTTCATTGTGCCTCAAATACAGGTATTTAAGCTCACAAACGGCTTAACCGTCTACTTTGTGGAACGGCATAATTTGCCAATACTGCGCATTAATATTATTTCTGAGGCAGGGAGCAAATTTGATCCGCCGGGGAAAAAGGGATTATCAAACCTTTTTGGAATGATGATAGATGAAGGAGCAGGTGAATATACCGCGCTGCAGCTGAGCGATGAATTCGAGCTTCTAGGTTCTAACTTTGATATTAAATGCACCAGCGACAATATTTACTTCTCGCTCCGCACTTTGAAAGAAAACTCTGATAAATCTCTGCGCCTTTTGGCCTCGATAATTACAGATCCCCATTTATTAAAGGGCGATTACGAAAGAGAACAGAGAAAGGTTTTAACAAGAATTTTACAGCTGAGGGACGATCCCGATGAAGTGGCAAACACTGCTTTTGATTACCTGCTCTTCGGAAAAGACAACCCTTACGCTTATCCGATTTTAGGATTTGAAGAAAACGTCAGCCAAATATCAATCGAAGACGTAAAACTCTTCTTTGAAAATTTCTTTGTTCCCAATAATTCCGCTCTTATTGCAGTAGGAGATATAACCCGTCCGGAACTGGAAGAAAAAATAAATTATTATTTCGGAAGCTGGAAATCCAAAGAGATAAATCAAATTCCGGGAAGTATTCCGGATGATCAGGGGCTTCGGAAGATTCATTTCATAGACAGAAAAAATTCGGTGCAAACTGAAATAAGAATGGGGCATCTCTCATCTAAAAGAAATGCATACGATTTCTTTCCTAAAATGATTTTAAATAATATTCTGGGCGGGCAGTTTTCAAGCAGGATCAATTTAAATCTGCGTGAAAATAAAGGATATACATACGGCGCATCCTCAAATTTTTATTATTATAAAGACGGCGCGTATTTTATTGTTTCTACATCAGTAGCCGAAGAAAATACTGCCAGTGCAGTCAAGGAAATGTTTAATGAGCTGCATGGGATCAGGAAGGGAGTAACCCGTGAAGAGGTTGAGTTTGCAAAATCCTCAATCATCAGGAAATTCCCCTCCAACTTTGAAACCAATTCACAGATCGCATCGGCAATGTCGAGAATGTTTATTCATCAGCTGCCCGACAATCACTTCCAAACCTATGTTGATAAAGTTAGGCGCGTTTCCGTTGAACAGATAAACCAAGCTTCATTAAAAAATATTTTCCCGGATCAGATGATAACTGTCTTAGCCGGAGACAAGGATAAACTTGCAGCCCAGTTTGCTCCCGAAGTTTTGGTAGAAATCAATGAAAAAGGAATAATTCTTTAAAGTCTTCTTCTTCCGGTTATAAATTGAAGTATAACAACCGCCAATGCAGTCACAACCAGCAAATGAATCAATCCGCCTAGCTTAAACTGGCTCAGAAGCCCAATTATCCATAAAGTCACAAGCATTGCAAATATAATCCAAAGCATTGAATACACTCCTCTAAATTGATTCAATATTTTGCTTAATTTTGGAATTAATCTAATTCTCGTAATTCCGGTTTATCTTAAACTAAGTCACAATTTCTTAAAAAATAAGTTTAGCGAACTTTTTTTGAAAAATTTTAAGGTTACAATACAGTATGACGGAACAAATTATTCGGGGTGGCAGATACAGGAAAATTCTTCAAGCATTCAGCAGACAATAACGGATGCGGCCGAAATAATTTTAAAGGAAAAAATAAACCTGATTGGTTCAGGGAGAACCGACGCCGGCGTTCATGCAGTCGGGCAGACGGCAAATTTTAAAACTGAAAAAAATATTGATCCTAAAAAATTCTTGTATTCGCTAAATTCAATTTTGCCCTCCGACATTTCCGTTATTACAATTGAAGAAGCCGGGGAAAATTTTCATGCCCGCTTTGATGCAAAAAGAAGAAGCTACATTTATCTGATATCTACCTGCAAATCTCCCTTTTTCCATCCATACTCTTTTTATTACGGCGGCGGAATAGAAATAAAAACTCTTAACAGTCTTTCAAATCAAATAAAAGGAAAACATGACTTCACCTCTTTTTGTAAAAAATCAGAAGAAGTTGAAAACAAAATCTGCTCTGTTGATACAGCATATTGGAAAGAAAGGAGAGGATTTATATTTTTCTTAATAGAAGGCGATAGATTTCTGCGCGGAATGGTGAGAACAATTGCCGGGACACTCCTTAATGCACAGAAGAAGAATTTTGGCGAAGATTATATTTCAGGCATTTTTACGTCCAAGGATCGGGCATTGGCAGCCGAAGCTTTGCCTGCCAAAGGTCTATTTCTTTACAAAGTAAAATATTAATCTTGATAAGAAAGAACTTTATAAGAGATTTCAAAATATTTACAATCTAGTTGTCCCCACATCTAACTATTTTGTACTAGGCTTACAAAAAATGAAAGGAAACCAATGGAATTTTTAGCCCAGTTTCACCCTCAAATCATACATTTTCCGATCGTGCTTTTACTTTTATATGTTTTGTTCGAAACGATTGGTGTAGTTTTCAAGAGAGATTTTTTCTCAAAATCAGCACACCTGATATTGTTTCTGGGCGTTCTAGCGGCAGTTGCTGCAGTCCTTACCGGCCAGCAGGCATTTAATGTCGCCAGCAGCTGGGAAGAAAAAGGTGCAATTATCCAGTTCGGCGCTATTCACGAGCACGAAAATTGGGCTACACTCACACTTTGGTATTTTGCCGCCCTGCTCGTAATCAGGACTTTCATTACATTTAAGAAAAAGTTTACAGGCTATTTTCAATATTTATTCGTGGTACTCGCATTAGTAGGAGCTTTTTTTGTATTTGAAACAGGCGATCACGGAGGTCATCTTGTTTATAAATACGGGATCGGAACTGACTTAAAGAAAGCTGAAATAGAAAAATAGTGTATAACAAATTATCATTTAAACTGATTCTTTTTATCATAATCTCGGTAAATGCACTCGGATATTTTTTAAGATACTTTGAATTTGATACTTACTTTATTCTTCTCGGGTTCCGTTTCCATATTAGCTTATTCCTTCCCTTAATTTTCATTTTAAAGAAAGAACTCCGCACAAAAATTAAGAAGATCTTTTCAGACCCCGGATACAAAGGGAAATTTCTTCCGCTTTTATGGATACTTATACCAATCCTGGTTATTTCTGCTTCTCCTTTTATTACCAATATAATCAAAGAGGGAGATCCCGAATATTTTTACGAATTCGGACTTTCTTCGCTTTTTGATTATCCTGTTTATTTGTTATGGAACTTCCCTCAGATGGCTTTATTTTGTCTTTTTTTGGTGTCCGCTTGTTCAGGAAGAAAAAATAAATTTCTTCTCTCCTTGTCCCTCACCTCTTCACTTTTTCTTTTCGAATTTCTTCCGTTAAGACTTAATGCAGGACCTTTATTAAATTATTCCGATTTAAGCGCTCTATTCCTATCTGCAATTATTTCTTCTATATTGTGCAGCTTCTTTGAAAATATATACTGGTTTTCGATTTCTGTATTTTCGCTGCTGTGGAGTTTCTTCCTTGCTTTCGGTACTAAAGCAGCACCGATTATAAACATTTTCTTTGCATCCAGATACAAAAGCTGGGAAGGATTTCTGGCCTGCGATAAAGATATCAAAAATTATCTGATCATAATTTATTTACTCTTGCCGGTCTTTTTCCTACTTATTGCTCTCCCGTTTCGAAGAAACATTCAATCAGAACTGAAATTGAGCGAAACAGAGAACATTTCACAAATTCCCGGAATGGGTTAATTTTTGAATAGCGCTAATTTTTGTATTTTAGATTAGTAAATAATAAAACCAGATGAAGTTATTTTTTTATCCCTCAGCATTGCCAAAGATACGAATGCCTGCCGGAAATTGGATTTTAATCTTGGCTTTTTTTTTCATTACGGCATCTGATTTATGGAGCGTAGAAAAAGCTAGAGGGTTGTTTATTGCATTCGGAGTCGGACCTAGACTGCCTCTAAATGAATTTGCAGCTACTTCCAATCTAGGGTGGGGATTGAATGTTGAAATAGCTTATACCGACAATGAATATCTCCCCCTTTTTTTATTTGCCAAGTTCGGTTTTGATCAGTTCCCGGGTTCCCAGGATTTTTATCAATCGACTGATTACTCGACCTTTTCAACAAATTGTATTCCAGTCAATTTGGGAGCACGCTATTATTTCCCGCCTCTGCTGGAGAATGTGGTTTTGTTCCTCCCATTAATTGAAGCTTCATTCTCTTATACCTACTATCAGAAGCTCCATGAGTTCAAAGCTGAATCGGGAAAAAATAATTATACGGAAAATTTGTCAAGGATCGGCTTCAGTATCGGCGCCGGCATCTCTATGTTTATGATGGAGATACTAGCTTCATATAACTACTTGCATACTAATCAATTTATTGCATTGGATTTAAAAGTCAGGCTTCCATTATATATAGTTTTCTAATATGAGCTACAAAAATTTAAATTTGGAACTAAAAGATGCTGTCGTCTTAATCAGAATTAACCGCCCGGAAAAGCTAAATGCATTGGACAGCGAAACTATAGGGGAATTAAAAAAAATATTTACCGAGATCGAAAAAAATGATCAAATAAAAGCAGTGCTGCTTACCGGAGCCGGGGAAAAGGCGTTTGCCGCCGGTGCTGATATATTGGAATTGAGCCGGTTGAATATGGTTGAAGGAAAGGTTTTTGCCGAAAAAGGCCAGGAAGTATTTGATTTAATTGAAAATTTTCCCAAGCCGGTAATTGCCGCCGTAAACGGGTATGCACTAGGCGGCGGATGCGAGCTTGCATTGGCTTGCCACTTCAGGATAGCCTCCGAAAATGCCAGGTTCGGCCAGCCCGAATTAAATATCGGAATCATTCCCGGTTTTGGAGGAACGCAAAGACTAACCAGGTTAATAAATTCCGGGAGAGCTATGGAGTATATATTAACCTGCGATTCGATTGATGCATCGGAAGCCCTGCGGATCGGCCTGGTTAATAAAATTTATAAGCAGGATGAGCTGATTTCAAAATCAACAGAGATTGCGGCAAAGATAGCTTCTAAGCCGTCAAACGCAGCCAGATCGGCTATCAAGGCCATAAATGCCGCAGATGAAATGCCCGCCAAAACAGGAATGAAATTCGAAGCCGGTCTTTTTGCACTCTGCTGCGGGACTGAAGATTTTAAAGAGGGCACATCCGCCTTCCTGGAAAAAAGAAAACCTAATTTTAAGGATAAATAATTTTTTTTGAATAAAGACTTCAACAGACCTGCCCCTCTAAAAAATCAATCCTTCAGGAAAAAAATTGCCTATATTCTTTTTTTTGCGGCCGTTATCCTTATTCTCCTGAATTTAGTGATCAATAAAATATTCCCGGTAAATGTTAAAGAGAACAAAGAATTAACGGCAGATGTAATAGATAAAAAATTCAGGACAGCAGTTTTTAGTTTCGGCCTGGAACCCGAATGGGTAAAGAAAATAAAGCTTAAAAGAAGCGATCCCCTTTGCACTTCTTACAGAATCGATATTCCTGCAGATCTGCCTGTTACGGTAATCTTGAGGGAAATTAATGAATTTGTTAAACATGATTATGTACAGGTCCGATCCGAAGAGGAAAAAATAAACGGCAAAACTAGGTTAATTATTTATTCAAACAATTTAATAAAGCTTACCGCTGAATTCAGGTATAATCCGGATTTAAAAAGAAATGCGGGGGAAATCAGCTTTCTGCTGCAGGATGGACTGACTCTTAATGAAAAAGAAGACTCTGTTTTCCTCAATTCACCCGAATTATTTATAGTAGTTCTAATTCCGTCAAAAAGTTCGGCAAATGAAGCAGTAAAAATCAGCAAGTACGGGAAAGAATATGCCTTGCTGCTTAACGACGAAATACCCGACCTGAAATACAACTTTAAGGTAGGCTATTCACCGGCAAGATTAAGAGCTTCCGTCCGTGAAATCCTTACCGATTTTCCCGATGTACAGTTTTTTATAGAGGACGAGAACTCTAGTTTGTATTCATCGGCAGTTTTTCCATTTGTCAAAAAGGAGTTTACAAAAAGAAAATTTATTTTTTATAAAAAAAGTTCATTTGATTTAATCGAGGGAGCCGAACCGCAGGATGTTTTTTCAAAATTTAAAAATATTGCAGACTCCAAAGAAAAAATAAATATATTGACTAGTGTACACAATTATTTTCTTCTGCAGCCGGAAATTCTTAAGTATAAAAAAATTGGATGTAAATTTGTTTCTCCCGTATTAAAGTAAGACTACTCCCTGCCGTCATGTTGAATCTATATCTATCTACGGCATTGATCTTTCTCTTTCTCCTTCTCTTTCTCCTTCT
>DATKLQ010000378.1:0-7053 GCA_035542335.1 Ignavibacteriaceae bacterium
ATGATGCCGTAATTATTTCAATAGAAGATTGCAAAATTATCGAAAGCGATTCAAAATATTTTTTTAAAGCCCGAAAAGCTGGTGCCAGCCGGGAACGGATCTCTTTTCTCCTGGAAGATTTCATGGTAAAAAAAGTATAGAAATACCGGATAAATATTATAGTTATATTAAACTGGTCATTTAATATTTTTGTCTAATCCAAATAGATTATACCGGGTAATTATTGAACCAGAAGAATTTAATCAACATAATTTTCTTTCTTTTTCTGCTCTCGATTATTTTTGATACGGCACAGGGACAGGACAGCACTTCAAGTCTTGCTTTTAAAAAGAACAGGCCAATCAGGAGATCGGCATTTTTTTACCAGCCTGATTTATCTTACCAGCTCTGGAAACAATTCACATTGCAGAGAGAAGCAAACAATGGGGATCCTTTTGCCGAGCACGAGCTTGGGCTCCGGTATCTGCTCGGTGAAGGAGTGGCAGCAGATACGGTAAAAGGAGCGTATTGGATAAAACGTGCTGCCGAGAAAAATTTAACTGCGGCATGCTTTAATTACGGGATACTTTTAATTAACGGCTGGGGTGTGGAATGGAATCCTTACCAGGCTTTTCAATTTTTTTTTAAGGCCGCAAAAGATTCTATGCCCCAGGCGGAACATGTAGTCGGATTATTTTATACGGAAGATCTTTTATTCGCCAGGAACTGGGATGAAGCATACCTCTGGATTAAAAAATCAGCCGAGTCAAATTATGATCCCGCAAAAAAAACTCTTAAGGATTTAGTTGAAAAAATTCCGCGGCTGAAAAAAGATTCTTCCCTCACAGGGCTAAATGACAGTGCGACCGGAAAAAATAATGCTCTAAAAGATGAAGCGGCTGAATCTTCAGTCGGACTAGTATTCATTGATTTTGATTTATCTGCCGATTCAATTCCTAAAATAACTTTAAAGGATTTACTGGAAGATCTTCTTTTCATTGGAGAAGAAAAATCAGGAGATGACCTGGGCATAACCGAAGCATCAGTTGAAAACGGCAGGATTGATTCTCTGAATTTTCCCAGCCTTATTAAGTACAGCGAAAGAGGAAGTCCTGAAGCTTTAAGCTTACTCGGCTATCTTTACGAAAAAGGAATTCATTTTAAAAAAGATTTAATCACTGCCGCAGCTTATTATATAAGGGCAATCAGCCTTGATTCTCCTACCGCTAAAAATCTTCTCTGGAATTTCTGCAAAGAGAATAATATTTACAGTGAATTGGTGGCTCTGTCAAAGCAAAAAGATCCACTGGCTATGTTTGTTTGGTACGGGTTAAATTCTCTCGGATTCGACAACAGCATTGCTCAGGAAGATGCGTTTAATTTATTAAAAGGATCGGCCGCATTAAATTATCCTCCTGCAATTGTCGAATTAGGTCTTTGTTACTATACGGGGAAATTTACTGCCGTAAATAAACAAACAGCAGTAGAAATCTGGGAAAGTGCAGCGAAAAGCGGAATTAAGGAAGCCAAATATCGCTTGGAAGCCGCCGAAATTCTCGAATCGGAATCTTTAAATGATATAAGCATCGGGAATTTAATTGAATCCGAGGAAAACGGTTCCATTTTATCCCAAGCCGTCTTAGGATATTGTTATGAGAAAGGGATAGGAGTCGATAAAAATAAAGGGAAAGCAGCCAAATTTTACAGGCTTGCTGCTCACCGCGGAAGTCAATATGCCTACCGGGAATTAAAGCGCCTTTATGCCGAAAGCAAGCCTGCCGGCAATTAATCCCGCATAAAATTTATTTTTTATGGTTGCAGATTTATGTAATTTCACAATCAATCATAAATTTAAACCGGAGAAGCAGAACCAAGAGGTTAAGTTTAGGTTTGAGCTAAGTTTGAGGCTGAGTAATGAGAATAGTTTTTTAAAATATCGATTATTATAATTCTTTTTTCCAAATAACTAATAGCTGCTTCCAAAAATTTTGTTCCTATTTTACACGCAAGTTCAGAACTAACATACGATCACATGGCCAAATTCCGAAGATTAAACAGGCTCTATGAATTCTATGCCAGCGATATGAGCTACAAGGAGCTGGAAAAGCTTATTAAAAGAGATGTGCCTGAGCTGTATGATTTTTATGCCAGAAGATTAAAGCAGGATAAAAGACCCAAGAACAGCTTAGCAGGGGTACTAATATTCATAAAAGATCTTTTTATTGAATTTCTTGCCATGCTCACTCCTGTCCGCAGAATAATTTATTCAATTGCCTTTATATGTTTTTTGCTCGGGTATTTTTCCGGTGAGATTAATCTTGCATTTTACTCCTTCATTCTTCTAAACCTGTTGATTGCTTTTGAACTTGCAGATAAATTAACTGCAAAAGACGAGCTTGAAATCGCGAGAGAAATTCAGACCTCATTAATGCCTAAGAATCCTCCGCCTGTGCCTAATTTTGAAATAAGCTGCTACTCCGAAGCAGCTTTCGAGGTGGGCGGTGATTATTATGATTTTATTATTAACGAAAAATTTCCGGGCAGAACCTATTTTATAATCGGGGACATTTCGGGAAAAGGGATGGCTGCTGCCATCCACATGGTGCAGGTTCAGTCAATTCTGCATCATATAATCCTTAATGAATCCTCTCCAAAAGAAATTCTCACTTCACTAAACAAGAATTTAAAAAAATTTTTAAGAAAAGGATCGTTCTTTACGGCAGTGCTGGCCAGTATTGAGAATGACGGATCAATCCGGCTGGTTCGAGCCGGCCACATGCCCGTAATTTATTACTGCAGGAGCAGAAATGAATGTAATTCTTTAATTCCTAAGGGGATAGGGATCGGCCTGGGTAATGATTTTATTTTTGAGAATACATTGGAAGAAATAACTATAAAGCCTAACCCGGATGATTTGATTGTATTTTATACTGACGGGATCATCGAAAGCATGAACGGTTTTTACCAGGAATACGGAGCTGAGAGACTAAAGAATATAATTATGATGAACTCGGGAAAGCCCGTGAAAAATATACAAGATGCAATACTTAACAACCTCTCAAGCTTCAAGAACAATTCCCAGTATCATGATGATTTAACCATAACGTTAATGAAAGCATTACCGGGAAAAATTAACTCATGAACGATTTATTTAAAATAAAGAAAAAGGCTGCCTATATTTCTTTAAGTGTGGGAATAGGAATGTTCATAGCGAAAACCGGGGCATTTCTTCTCACCGGCTCGGCCGCAATCTTTTCCGATGCAGCGGAATCGATTGTGCATATACTCGCTACAACGATGGCATTATTCAGTATTATTTTAAGCGCAAAACCGGCGGATAAAAGCCATCTTTACGGGCACGGAAATGTTGAATTCTTTTCGGCGGGCATTGAAGGCCTTCTGATAATCGCTGCTGCAGTAATTATTATTGTTCAATCCATAACAGACATAATTTACGGATCAAATCTTAAACAACTCAATATAGGTCTGATTGTAGTTGCAAGCGCAGGATTAATTAATTTAATTCTTGGGCTATATTTAATAAGAACCGGGAGCAAAACAAGTTCAATCACTTTAGTTGCTGACGGGAAACATGTATTAACAGATTCTTATACAAGCATTGGTGTTTTAATCGGAGTATTGCTCGTTATCCTAACTCATAATGTTTTGTTCGATCCCGTTTTTGCAATTGCCGTAGCTTTAAATATTCTATATACAGGCTTTAAATTGATCAGAGAATCCGTAGGCGGTTTGATGGTAGAGACGGATCATAAATTATTAATTAAGATAAACGATAAAATTATTTCGCTTAAGAAAGAGTACTGGATTGATCTTCATGAATTAAGGTTTTGGAAATCGGGCGAGCATGTTTTTCTAGATTTTCATCTCATACTTCCCTACTATTTTACAATTAAACAGTCGCATACCGAGGAAAACCAGATAAAATCGGAATTGATTAAGGCATTCCCTTCAGCTCAAATAAAAATCCATTTTGATTACTGTATTCCGGAGTTGTGCAAATACTGCAACTACACCGAGTGTCAGATGAGGTCTCAGGCATATTCCCATCCTTTTGAATGGAATATAAACAAGCTCACGGGGAAACCCATCTATTTATCCAAATAATTAACAATTAAGAATTAACAATTAACAATTCATTGTTAATTATTCATTGTCAATTCCTTGAGGATGCTTTTTCTTAAGGCGGAATAAAAAATATTTATATAAATTATTATAAAGATTCAATTCTAAAAGAAGTTAAATACGCTTTTGCGGAATATGTATCTGCTTCTGAATAACAAAATCATCGGGGAAGAACCATCCCCGTCAAAAATTCAGATAGTTTTTAATCTGCTTAAAAACTACAAAGATATTGTATCTCTCCACAGGGATGAAAAAAATTATATTGAAGCTAAAAAGTCGATTCTCGGAGGATACGAACTTAAGCAGGCAATTGATAATGATCTATATGTCTCAGAGCTGGATTGCATAAAAGGTGAGATAGTAATCAATACTTTAAAGGATTATAATTCCAACAGCGACAGTATGCTCAAAAAATTAAAATGGAAAAGAATTAATGACTACACTTTCTCTAAGACCGTAAAGAATATTGCTCTTATCCTGCTGATTGGTTTTCTTGTTTATGCAAAATTAAATAAAGAACTAATTGAAGATTTTTTTTCATTTGTTGCAGGAAAAGGAGCGGATCCGATGCTTATTGTAATTTTAATTGTTCTCCTTACTATTATCGCCTTCCGTAAATACCTGGAATATTATAAAATAATCGAAGGGCCGAAAAAATTCTTTGCAACAATCCCGCCGGTAATTTTACTGCTGCTCATTATAGCCTGGATAATCTCTTTATAAGTTCTTTATTGATTACTTCAGGATCATCATTTTTTTTATTTCGGAAAAATTATTTACCTTCATAGCATAAAAATAAACTCCGCTCGAGAAACCGATTGAATTAAAATTAATTTTATATTTTCCTTTTCCTTTAAATCCGCTAGTTAAAGTCTTTAATTCACAACCTAAGACATCGTACAATTTAATTGATACAAAACCCGGTTGGGAAATTGAATATTCAATTAATGTTTCCGGATTAAATGGATTCGGATAATTCTGCGACAATTCATAATTCCGGGGTAAGATACGCGGATTGGAATCTAGACCTGTAACGCTGTTTGCAATTGTATAATTGGCAAAATCGGTTCCAAACTCATCGATCAATGAGAGCCTGACCGAATCGGATCCGAAAACAGAGATCTTGCCGAATGCATTGTTAAAATCCGAGGTTGTTAATCCCTGGCCTCCACGGTTCCAGATGTTTAAGCCGAAAGCAGCAAGAATTGCAGCAAGCTGGGAATTTGTAATATCGAGCCCTCCCGCCATTATTTCCGGAAGTCCTGAATTAGCCCCGTCATCCATGGCTGCCGTGTGTGAATCACCGCTAAGCACAATTACATTCTTAATATTATTCGCATTAATAAAATTCAGTACAGTATCGATATCTGAGGTGAAGCCTGCCCATTTATCGGATAGCTCCATAGCTGCAAAAATTCCTCTGATGCTGTCGGGGTAATCTTCCGAAGGAATGTCAAGGATCAGATCCTGAAGGAAAATGCTTAAATCAATTGCCAGGCTTTGAGATTTATTGAATGGGACAGTGCTTACAATAAATTTCCAATCCGCACGGGAATTTAAAAGGCTATTTAAAAACCAATCCAATTGATTTTCACCGGAACCGGGAGCATTATCTCTTCCAAGAATCGTATGTCCTGCCGGCGGTTTAAATTCCCACAGGTGCGATGAATTATTTTTAACAAGGGCTTCCAGATCCGGGCTCCGCTGCGACCGCAAATCAAGCATAAAAAATTCAGCATTGCCAAAACTGAATTTATGATAAATTCCTCTTGATTCATTTACAAGCGGATAACCGGGAAAATTTTCCTTATATCCCCGGATGCTGTTCTCTCTTGCACCGGGAGGATTGGTAATCTCCCTTACTATAAAATCATTCCCGAGCGGATTTGGTTTTAACGGGACAGAAAAGCTGGATGTTGCTGCAGAAGCATTATTATTCATATAATCATGATCATCAAAGAGATAATCAACGGGGGCAATTCTTAAAAGGGAATCCATTGGATAGGATAAATCATATTTATGCTCATAGCTTGATTGAACGTTCGAATAATCGGCAGAGAAAAAGCTGCTGTCGAACGGAAGATTATCGGTTGTATCGGGATATCCCCAATCTCCTATCTGCAAAAAAAACCTGGGCTGATGCTTTACAATCTCATTATATACATTCCCCTGCGATCCGGGCCCGCCCTGCTGGCAGGAACCGAAAGCAAATGTAAAATTTGAAATAGCTCCTTCCTGCGGGAATGTCCAAAAATATCTTACCGAACTTTCTGCAGGAGCATCATTTATCAGTACTCTATAAAAATATTTAGTATCAGGTGATAGCCCCTCTACATTAACAATTCCGGCAAGATCGGATCCCGTGGTAACGTTGACCGCAGTGCCCTTTATTGATGATGCAAATGTCTGCTCCCCGGATACTTCAATATTGATTGAAGCTTCCTGTGAAACCCTAATGAAAAATTTTGCACTGCTTGAGGTAACGCCGCCAGCGACTATACTGTTTGTAACTGTAATTTGGGGAAAGATAAAGATATTTAAACTTATCAACCATAAAATAATCTTGGCAAGCATCGCCTTTCACCTCAACTTATTTTAAGAAATATAGTGCAGAAATATCATTATAGATTAACCTCACCTTACATTAAAATTTAGTGTTGATTTATATCATACTTCCTCAAAATATTTTTGAACTTCTCCGTATGTACCGGATTTAAATTATAATTTTATCAGAAAGCAAAAGGAAATTTTATGAATATAGGGATCTTAGGAACCGGAATTGTAGGAACAACAATCGGTTCAAAATTAATTCATACCGGAAACAGCGTTAAAATGGGTTCCAGGACAGCGGAAAACCAGAAAGCAGCCGAATGGGTAAAATCAAACGGGAAGAATGCTTCCCATGGAACTTTTAAAGATGCTGCTTCATTC
>DATKLQ010000379.1:0-13763 GCA_035542335.1 Ignavibacteriaceae bacterium
ATCGGATTTAAGAGTCTTAAGGGGATTCTCTATATAAATTGTTCCTTCGGTATTCTTAAGCATTTCCTCCACTTTAAATGCAAGCATTCTTAAAGAATCTAAATTGTCTCCGTACATTCTTACCTCAACGGGTGCAACGACCGGAGGACCCTGCTCGAAATTTTTTACTTCTATCTTTGCTCCAGGATAGGGAGTCCATTTTTTCCTAAGTTCATCGATGATTTCTGCTTTCCGGGAACGTTTTGTATGCTCGTTGAGCTGGATAAATAATTGTGCAAAATTATTCTGTTCATTCCTTTGAAGAACATTATAATAGATCTGCGGATTTCCTCTTCCGACATTTGCCGAGAAATATTTTATATCCGGGTATTTCTTTAATTCAGATTCTATCTGCCGGGTTATGTAATTTGTATAATCGAGGTTTGCCTGCGGCGGAGTTGTAATATCAATTAAGAACTGCGGCTTCTCGGAGGGCGGGAAAAGAGAAAAACCTATTACCGGGAAGAGCATCAGGGAAAACACAAAGATTGCTCCGGCAATTAATGTAGTAAGAATCGGTCTATTTAATGCTTTATTCAAAACTACTGAATAGCTTCCCGAAATTGCTTTCTTTAATCCTCTTAAAAAAATATTTCCTTCAGGATTTTTCTCTTCCCTTAAAATAATACTTGAAAGAAAGGGAATTATTGTAAGCGATACTACCAGCGAAGCAAGCACGCTTGTAATTACCGCGGCAGGAAGGCTTCTGATGAAATCTCCCGAAGAACCCGGCAGAAGAACTAAAGGAAAGAAGGCAATAATTAAGGTCATTGTGCAGCCAAGGACCGCAAGAGCAATTTGTTTGGTTGCGTTTATAACGGCATCTATTCTTTTATGACCTTCTCTAAGCCAGCGCTCAATATTTTCAATTACCACAATGGAATCATCAACTAAAAGACCGAGGGCAACTACAAATCCTACAATACTTAATTGGTTAAGATTGAATCCCAATAAATTTATTAATGTAATCCCGATTGAAAGGGAAAGGGGAATAGATATCATTACGATTACGGCTGCCCTATAACCTAATGGAAGGAGAGTAATAGAGACTAAAGCAATAGCAATCAAAAAGTCGGTGCCCAGCCCGCTCAGCCTGTTATTAACATTATCCGCCTGATCGAAATTTTGGATCATATCAATATTAGGAGGGAGAGTTTTTTTGAACTTTTCCAAAACCGGCAGATAAACTTTTTGAGCTGCGGTTATATTTTCATCCGGCTTAAGCGCAGCTACGACAAAAACACACCGATGAGTATTTAGTCGCGTAATGTATGAAGGCTTTTCAAAATCGAAATAAACATTTGCTATGTCTCTGAGCAGTATATTTTTTCCGTCGGCCGAATAAACTATTGTATTTTTAACTTCATCAATATTTTTGTAGGTGCTGTTTGTTTGGATATTATAAGTTAATGTTCCTGCATCGACGCTTCCGCCCGGGATATTTACCGCTTCACTTTGAATGCTTCCGAGAACCGCATTAACAGGGATATGCATCCGGCTCATCTTATCGACTTCAAGCTCAACTCTTACCATTTTAGCGGGAAGCCCGTTAATCTTTACATTCTTTAGCATTGTGAGCTTTTCAAGCTCATCCTTCAGGTTTTCGGAATACTCCTTCATTTTATCGTAGGGTGCATTTTCCGAAATCAGGGCAGCCTGTATTATATTAACGTTTGAAGGGAGCCATTTCTGGATATCTATATTATAAATATCCTGCGGCAGCTCATCCCTCATATTGTTTACTTCCCTGATTATTTCCTGGTACTTTTCATCCACATTAACCCCATGCTGATAAGCTACGTAAACAACTCCCAGGCCGTCTCTTATGCTTGTCCTTACATGTTTTATATCTTCAAGCGATGAAACTCTTTGCTCAATAGGATTAGTTACCAGCTCTTCCATGTCCTTAGGGCTAGTCCCGGGATAGATTACGACAATTGAAAACTCCGGGGCACTAAGTTCAGGATCTTCCGAGCGGGGCATATTAATAATAGTTGATAATCCGATTACAACCAGCATTGCCGCAAAGAGCATAGTCATCTGGGGGAATTTTACTGCGAATTCTAGAAGCTTCATAAAAATCTCATTTTAAATTTGTTTCAAGTCAATCCAAATTGCATTACAGATTAATAATCTGTGCTGCGGTGTGAAGTATCATCAATTTTTATCTGTGAACCGTCGTTTAAATAAGCGGTGCCTGATACAATTAAATATTTACAGCTTTCAAGCCCCCGGTCGACGTAAACATTATCCTTATCGAGATCGAAAATATTAATTTTTATTTTATCTGCTTTTTTCAAATCGTTTGTAATAAAAACATAGCCGGAATTTCCGTCTGCATCTAAGATCGATTGGTAAGGGACCGACCACATTTTAGAAGAATTTTCCGGGAAAATTTTTGCTTTGCCGAATAATCCGCTTGCAGCCTGCCCGGAGCTGCTTCCGGTCAACTTAAGATCAACGGAAAAAGTGCCCGTGGCCGGATCGACGCCCTTCGATTTTCTAAGGACGAATGCATCAATATTCCGGGAAGGTTCAACATCGGATTGAACCACCGCTTTGCATCCTACCTTAATCAATGCCCAATCATGATCGCTGATCCCGGCTTTCAGAAGCCAGCTTCCTTTTGAGGCGCCGTTCGTTTGAAATACCGGGGCACCCGGACCTATCAGCTGTCCTTCATTAACAAATTTTTTCAGAACATAACCGTCATCGGGCGCATGTATTTCGGAATGGCTTAAGTTATATTTCGCTATGGTTAATTGTTCGCGGGCTACATCCAATCCGGTTTGGGCATCATCCATCTGCCTCTGCGTTGCTGCACTGTCTTTAAAAAGATTTTGGACTCTTTTAAAATCTCTTAAAGCTTTATCATAGCCGGCAGAAGCTTGCGAAACCTGCGCCTGGATTTCATTCAATTCCAAAGAAGCAAGGAGCTGATCTTTTTTTATAAGATCTCCTTCATTTACATAAATGGATTTTATTATTCCCCCGGTTTTAAAGGAGAGATAAGTCTCATCGTCAGTCGTGAAAACTCCGGACACATTAATAGCTTTTTGGACCGGCTCTTTTTTCAGCTCGACAATTTTTACAGGGATTATATCATCCGTTATTTTTTCTTCTTTTGAACCGCAGCCGAAGAATGCGGTGAAAGAAAAAAGAAGGATTACTGAAAATATTTGATTCCTCATTTTATCACCGAATTAGTAATTAAAATTGAAAGATTAAAAGATTGAAAGATTTAAAGATTAAAAGATTAAAAGATTTAAAGATTAAAAGATTTAAAGATTAAAAAATAACCAGTGTTCATAATCCGAAATCCGACCTGTTCCGCCAAAGGCGGGAAATTCGAAATTCGAAATCCGAAATTTCATTCATCCGTTCAATTCTGGCGCGGCAAAGCCGGCGACCCAAATAAGCCGCTAATTCGCGAATATATTAGCGCATTCGCGGCAAATTTATATCAAAGGTAAGCCATAAACCAAAATATCTTGACCAAACAAAAATTTTATTAAGGATATCATTCATTCTCCATTCATCCATTCAGTCATTGATCATGCTTACTCTACAGATCGTTACAGAATGAACCAGGAATTCCAATGAGTTTAATACGGAATCTTTTGTCCGGCTGTCTCGCGTTCGTAGTTTGCAAGTGCAGCCAGAACTTTTGTCGTATTTATATTGAGCATTATCGAAGCTTGGGTCAACTGAGTCCTTGCGTCGACGGTTTCAATAAATGAATTAGTCCCTTCTTTATACCCGTTTTCAATCAGCTTTTCATAGCTCCTTGCTGCTTCCAGCTTTTTAATTGCAGTAGAATAGTTTTGCTTTGCTGCAATCAGGTCGCTGCGTGCAATCGACTGGCTCATTTTTATCTGGTTTCTGGTTAAGTCCAAATTCAGCTGCGAATTTTTAAGCTCAAGTTCGGCATTATCTATCTTATAATGATTCCTGAATGTTTCGAAAATCGGGACACTAAGCTGAAACCCGAAGAGATAATACCTGGAATCGGAATTGTAATTCCACAGCTGGTCTTGGATACCCAGATCGACAAATGCATTTACTTTTGGAATCCAGAAGAGCTTATTCATCGACAGAAGGGATTCGTTAATGCTTACCCCGGTTTCAAGCATTTTCAATTCTTCCCTGTTTGATAAATCATTTTCACCTGAAAGGATTGAATCAATCTCAGAGATTTTAATTGAAAAGTTATATGAAGTATCGATTTCATCTTCCAGATTTTTATTAAGAAGGAAATTAAAATATCTGCCTGCCTTCCCGACGTTGTTGCCTGCTTCAACAATATTGGAATTGATTTCGGCAATTTCACTTTCCGATCTCAAAATATAAACCTTAAGCCCTTCACCGTTTTTTACAAGCGATTCATTGACCCTTTTTCCTTCTTCTGAAACAACGAGAGCATCCCTGTAGATCTTTTCCGCCGAGATCGCATTCAGATAATTGTAATAGGCAGTTTTTATCTCTTTTATTAATTCTCTTTTATAAAGATCAACTTCAAATTCCTGCAGGCGGATCTGGTCGCTTTGAATATCCCGGTTGATAATCAGATCCGTATTTATGATCGGCATTGTGGTGTGAAGCTTTACATCATAGTAATGGAACGGGTAAAAATTAATTTTAACATTCTCAAGCTGGGGGAACCGGCTGCTTTGGGTCAATTGGTTCAGCGTCTGGTAAACCGGATTAAGAATATCGCCGACCGGGAATGATATATTTCTTCCGCCCTCGCCGCTTGTATAATTTCCCTCCAAATCTATCGAAGGGAAGAAGTAACTTACGGCGATCTTTAAAGAATATAAAGCTTTATCAAGAGAGATTTGTTTCTGCTTTAAAACAATATTGTTGGAGATTCCCTCCTCGACATATTTATCCAGGAGATTTTGAGGCAAAATATCCCCGGAAATAAGAATGAAATTGAGAATAAGACATCCTAATAAAAATGATTTTGAGATCATAAATATCCTGTAAAAAGCTTAACGTTATTTAATAGTTAAACGGTGTTCAGCAATAATTCAAAAAATTTTACCTGATGAAAGATCTTAAGATATTTAATCCGCTTTCAATTATAATGTTATTTTCCTGGTTTACGAGCTCTTTCAATGCAACTCCCCGCCGAATTACAAGCGAAACAATACCGTGAACAGTCGACCAAAGCACAAACGCAACCGAATCCAAATTCAAATCTTTGAACATACCCGCAGCTTTACATTCTGCAACATTCCTTTTTAAAAGATCATAAGAACGGTGCCCGTGATCCCAATTTTTTTCCTTGCAGATAATTTCCTCCGCCTCATGCTGGATGAACATAATGTCATAATATTGCTGATTTTCGACTGCAAATTCAATATAAGCTCTTCCGTGTGCAATCAACCTTTCGCGTGGATCAATTATGCTTTGTGCAGAAAGCTGCTTCTGGTATAAAATACCGAAACCTTCAACATGCAAAGCATAAAACAAGGAAGCTTTATCTTCAAAATATGTATAAATCGATCCCGGGCTGTATTCAATTTTATCGGCAATCTTCCTGATAGACACACTATCGTAACCCTCTTTAATAAACAGCTCCATTGCCGCATCCAGGATCATTTTCCTTACTTCAGCTTTTTCTCTTTCTTTTCTTTCTGCAGTTCCCATTTTATATCTAAATTATTTTAACCATCGTTAAAATAATGAACACTGTTTAATTTGTCAAGCTTTTATTTATTTTTTGCGATCTGACACGGAATTTTTAGCAGTCTCAATATCATTAATAACATCATTTTTTAAATATTCCCAATGAAATCTAAGATGATCATT
Organism: Ignavibacteriaceae bacterium; assembly: GCA_035542335.1. GTDB lineage: Bacteria > Bacteroidota > Ignavibacteria > Ignavibacteriales > Ignavibacteriaceae > DATKLQ01. The sequence continues at coordinate 5,857 of DATKLQ010000379.1, forward strand.
TTCCTTCCAGTATTTCCCATCCTGCTGACTATAATGAACCAAAGGCATATCGTTATAAATCGGGCGGGTTATTGCGATTACAGAATCCCAATAATTTAAAGCGTTTTCCAAATGCTTTACCGCTTCATCCTTCTTTTCTTCACCGCCATTTGTTCTATAAGTTTGAAGATCAATACCGCCTTTAATCTTTTCCGAAAAAAATAATCCCAAACTTGCCCATGCTTTTACATCCGCAGTTTCAAACATTAAAGAATTATTTTTTGAGACGTCGATATTCTTGACAAGATCCAAAGCTTTCCTGCAGTCTGCTTCAAGCATCTGCGCTAAATCGGGAGGAGTAATTTTATTCTTAGGGAATGAATATCCCGATGAAATTCTTTTTACATATTCGGCAATAGATACATAATCGGAATCAAGCGGAGGCTGATTAATCTGCCTGTCGATTGAAATATATTCAACTCTTTGATCATCGGGATTAAGAGCCATGAACCCTTCGCTGTAAAGCGTGAAATCCCAAGAGCAGTCAAATAAAGAAGCGAGTCTCAAAGGAGTTTTTGAAGCGAGCTGATAGGCATCAAAAAGTAAATCAGCTTCTTTACCATAACGGCGGACGAATTCATTTCTAAAGACCTCATCCGGAGTATGGGGATTATAAAGCAGTCTTCCCCAAAGTTCATAAAAGAGCCATTGCCTTTCGAAAGCATATTCCCAGTTGACCGAGCAGCCGGGCTTAGTAAAATAATCTTTAACAGGTATATATGTTTCGGAACCTATAAGGTAACCTCCAACATACGCATGAGCATTCTCTGCAATATGTTCACGGATGAAATCCGAATTTCCCCAGCGGAGGCAGAAGAAATCTTCATTGCGGACTGTCCATATTATTTTATAATTTTCAGGTTCCGGGTTCCAATATGTCCCATATAATTTTCCCCCGTGAACCTTTATGAGTTTGGTTGTAGAATGAGCATGCGACCAATTGAATTTTAAATCAGCCCATACCGGAGGTTCAATAAAATCCATTGCAGCTTCCTGTTCAATTCCTTTACGCGTAATTTGTTCCATTTGAAAAGTGGTCGCACCAAGAGAGCCGGTATCGCCTGAAAATGGAATTCGATGAATTAACTTTGATTTCCTGTTTGCAAGGCTCATGCCTTTTATGATTGTTTCTTTTATCCAGTCTTCGCGCTGCTGCGGGGTCATTCCCCCCATTCCTTCACCGAGTGTAAGTCCCATCCCGGTAAGATCTGGATATTCATTCAGCATCTGGGTTACGCATTCACGGGTGTAACGTTTAATAATCTCCGAAGTATCTCCGTTCAGGTAATAATGATGATCGAGATTATCCATTGCTACATTATGAGCCTTAGCAAACTCAGGTGTTACAAAAATGTTGAACGGCATAATGTAAGTATCAATCCCTCTTTCTTTTGCCATTCTGAAAATTCCATGGAAAAGCTCTTTCCATTTTTTCATCTCTTCATCATTCCATGGACTTGCTTCAGGAAAATTCTTTGGCTTGATCAAAAAAGTATAAGGATGCAGATTCCACAAAGTTAAAACATTGAACCTGTTTTCAGCCATCATATCAAGAAATGATTCCCAGAATTTCAAATCGGCGCAAGTTTCTTTATGAAGATCAAGTGCAGAGCTGTGCCGGTAAGAGTCCCAGGGAAGATCGAATTTAATTCCCCTGAACTCCAGGTTAGGCGATTCTTTTTTTGCTTTTATATCCGCAATTGAATTGCCGTTGAGGAGATCTTCAATAAGTGAAAATGCACCGAAAATAATTCCTCGCCCATCTCCGCCTTTAATAATGATTCCGTTTCTTTTTTTTGTAAGCTCAAATGCTTCGGGAGCCAATGCTTCGGAATCAATTGAAAATAAAATTGAGAAACTCTCTTTGCCTGTCTTTATCTTGTATTCTTTAAAGAAGTCGTAAAGTTTTCTTGCGGCATATCCCTCCTGAACAGATGAAGAATCATAACCGACGGAAATTACTTGTCCCGATGAATTAGAGATAATCAGTAATAAAATTAAGAAGAGGAAAAACAGTTTTTTCATAATAGCTTTATTTAGATATGCCTGAGCAAAGCTTCTTTAAAGTAGGCAATAAAATCCCGCTATACAACTAAACAGGAAGATATTTTCCCTGTGAACCTGGAGAATTTTTATTTCCTAATCTTATAATTTTTTAAAGAGATTTTTCGGCCTTTTCAGGATAGACAAATCCTGTTTTTTCTTCTTTTGTTTTTATTGGCCTGACTTCAATCCGGGCTCTCTTTCCATATTCAAATTCAGGATTCTGCTTTGCAATTGAGGCAGCTTCATTAATATCATTTGCAAGGACATGATAATACCCTACAATTACTTCTTTTGTCTCATTAAAAGGCCCGTCTTTCCAGTCTCCCTTGGAGCCGGAAATCATTTTCCCTTCCCGGATAAGAGGTTGTGCCGAAATTAATTTCCCTTCATTCTTAAGTCTGCCTATGTAAACCTCACACGCTTTCAAAAATTCTTTATTCTGTTTTTCTGTCCAATCAGACTGATGATCGATTTGGTTACGGATTAAAAGCATGAATTCTTTCATATAAATCCTTTTTTTGATTTTTAATTATATCTCGTCTTTAATTACAAAAGATTGAATTACCGGCGGCCCGGAAAGAATATTTCCCATTTTAGACATCAGTGTCTGAACATGTGATCCCTGCAGATGTTTTTCATGGTAATTTTTTGAAGCCCATCTCTCGAATCCGATTATAACCGAATTGTCATCTGCGGAGCGGTAAACAGAGAACGAAACGCAGCCAGGCTGACGGCGCGTAGGTTCAGCAACTTCTACAAGCAGTTTTTCAAGCTCAGCTTCCAGCCCCGGCTTGGCCTTTGCCGAGGCAATCACAATAAGATCATTCTTATTCTTTCCCATACGTATTCTCTTCTTTTTATTAAGTTTTTAATTGATTAATTAATTCAAGCATACTCAACTCAACCCAATGCTCAATGATCTTGCCGGATTTGTCAAACCTGTAAATATGGATTTCAGACCAGTCGCATTTTTTATTTGTAGGCTTTATTCCCATGAATTCACCTTTGTGAGTGGCCTGTGCATAGCTTCTTTCTACCACAGTATCATCGGCCGCAAAAAGATCCTTCTCGGTTACTTTCACATCCGGAAATGCGCTGTTCATTATTGTGCCGATTTCCTTATATCCCTCTAAACCGGGCTTCAAAGGCATCTTAAAATTATGTTTGAAATTTGATGCAAACAGATGATCTATTCCATCAACATTGTGCTCATTCTTAAATACTTTTGTGAATTCCCTGACTGCCTCTTTATTCTTTTCAACAGACATCCCTAATTCTCCTTTCTTAATGATTTATTAAAAATATTCCAAAGCATCGGATCCACTGAGTGAATTCCCAATAAAAACCGGAAGAGCTTTTATTTTATTTATACTTAAAGACAAATATTTAATTAAGAAAGGGACATTCAATTGATATTTGTTTTTTCAATTATTGTTATAAGTGCTCCGGAGCAAAATGTATAATATGTCTTAAGATGAGCAGGATGATTGTAATATTTCTTTAGTTTATTCCTTCCAGGTGTCTTATCTCCCTTACTTCAATTTTAGCATCGGTTTCTTTAAGGATCGGGTGTGCCTTAGCAATTTCAACAGCTTCATTTAAATCGTCTGCGGAAATATGGAAATACCCCATAATTACCTCTTTGGATTCATTAAAAGGTCCGTCTTTAACTTTCCCATTCCTGCTTGCAATAAGGGCGCCTTTAAATTCAAGCGGCTGAGCCCCCTTTAATTTATTAGTCTTTGAAAGTCTATCAATATATTCTGCCGCTTTTTGAACATGCTTTTGCTGTTCCTCAGGCGACAACGAATCCAGGTGATCGCCGTCCGTTCTGATGAATAAAATGTATTCTTTCATTTTTTAAAATTTATAAATGGTTAATAATTATATTTTGGAAAGATGATATTATCGGGCGTCATTTTCTCTCTGCAATAATTTAATCTCCTCTTTAACAGATTTCTTTCAGCCTTTAAAGAAGAAAGTTTTAAAGCTTTCTCAATGCATCCGGTCGCAAGCGAAAATTGATTAAGCTGAATGTAAAACTCAGCCTCTGTTGAATGCAATAAATGGTAAGATTTCAGCGAGGGTATATTTTTCAGTTTCTTCAGCTCTCTCAGAGCACTTTCCGCACCGTAAACCTTGGAAAGGGGAATCGTTCTATTAAGCAGAACAACCGGGGAAGAATCTATCAGCAGGAGTTTATCATATAATGAAAGAATCCCGCTCCAGTTTGTTGAATCATAATCAGCCGCCGAGCAATGGTAAGCAGAGATGGCGGCCAGGATTTGATATAGGGATATATTATTATTAACCGTAGACTTAGCAAGATTAGAAATTCCTTTTTTAATTAATTCCCTATCCCATAGAGATCTGTCCTGTTCCGCCATTGTTAAAAGATTGCCGTTTAGATCTGCCCGGGATTTAAACCTAGAGGCATTCAGCTGCATTAATGCCAGCAAGGAATAAACATTGGATTTATTTTTTATGGCCGGGTGAGATTCAATAATTTCCGCCAGGCGAATTGCCTCCCCGCAAAGCTCATATCTGATTAAATCATTTCCTTTTGATGCACTGTAACCTTCATTGAATAACAAGTAAATTATTTCTAAAACCGAGTCAAGCCTTTTGTCCAGTTCTTTCCCGCCGGGTATTTCAAAAGTAATTCCGGCTTCACGCATTTTCTTTCGTGCCCTGACTAAACGTTTATTTATATTTTCTTCTGTTGTCAGGAATGCACGGGCAATTTCCGCGAGGCCGAATCCGCAAAGGGTTTTTAAAGCAAATGCAACTTGAGAATCAGCGGAAATTGAAGGATGGCAGCATGCAAATATCATTCTTAATTGATCATCAAGGATTTCCTCTTCCGAGAAAAAATGATCTAAATTACTTTCGATCTCATTAATGAGGGAAGAATTTTCCGCCAAATAATTTTTTCTATTCTTTTCATGTTTTAAGATATTGATTGCTTTATTCTTTGCAACTTTGAAAAGCCAGCCTGATGGATTTTCAGGAATACCTTTATAGCTCCAGTTGTGCAGAGCTTCCAAAAGCGAATCCTGAACTACGTCTTCAGAAAGTTGAACATTTTCAGGCCCGAATACTCTGGTCAATACGGAAATAATTTTACCCGCTTCACGGCGGAAGAGATGATCTACAATTTGATTTATATTTGATTTTGCTGAATTCATGATTAAAAATTTGTCTGCCCAAATTTTTATAAACCCGGATGTTATTACAAACTTAAAATGTGCTTTATAACATAGGTCACGTGATAAAATAATTTCTTCGGCAGGACATCCTTTCTAAGTATCTTTACAATTAAAGTTTCAGATTATCTAGTTCATGGTTTCCGGTTTGATATTAACCCATCTCTTTTCTGGCAAAAATTCTTTTGTACTTTCGATCCAAAGAATTAGAAGCATTAATAAATCAATAAATGAGAAATTCCTTATAGGGAGTAATCTCCAAAAATGGATGTAATGAGAATAATTTATGAATTACAAAAACAACATAACTGAATTAATCGGCAATACTCCGCTGGTAAAGCTGAATAAAATCAATAAAGGATTAAAGCCTGCAATATTTGCAAAGATTGAATCATTGAATCCGGGGGGCAGTGTAAAAGACAGGATAGGAATTGCAATGATCGAAGCGGCGGAGAAGGCAGGCAAATTATCCCCCGGCGGAACCGTGGTAGAAGCAACAAGCGGGAATACCGGGATCGGGCTTGCTCTTGCATGTGCCGTAAAAGGGTATAAATCAATTTTTGTGGTAACTGATAAAGTGAGCAGCGAAAAAGTGAATTATCTCAGAGCGCTCGGCGGAGAAGTGATAATTGTATCGAATGCAGTAGACCCCGACAGCCCCGAGTATTACGTTAATGTGGCAAAAAGAATTTCAAAAGAAACACCGAATACTTTTTTTCCGTATCAATATTCAAATCCGGCAAACCCGGAGATACATTACCATACAACCGGTCCGGAAATCTGGAATGATACCGAGGGCAAAATAACACATTTCATTTCAAGCATCGGAACGGGGGGAACTATAAGCGGGGCAGGAAAATTCCTTAAAGAAAAAAATAATAATATCCGGGTAATCGGGGCAGATCCTCTGGGTTCCATCTTTAAAACATATAAAGAAACAGGAAAAATAATTAAAGGAACTCCTTATCTTGTTGAGGGAATAGGACAGGACTGCCTTCCAGAGAATGTACATTTCAAATACATAGATAAAATTTATAACGTAAGCGATCGGGAATCCTTTGCTGCCGCTAGACGGCTTACAAAGGAAGAGGGAATATTCTGCGGCGGAAGCACCGGAACAATTGTGCACGTAGCTTTGGAAATTTCAAGTACATTGTCTGAATCGGATGCAGTTGTATTTATGGTCTGCGATACTGGGGAAAGATACCTTTCTAAAGTTCATAATTTTGAATGGCTGAGAAACAACAGGATGCTGGAGACAGAGATTAAAATATTAAGAGATATTTCGGATGCAAAGAAGATGAAAGGGAATGAAGATATTGTATTCGTGCATCCGGGTACGACGGTTAAAGAGATTCTTAAGATAATCCAGGATAACGGTTATTCAAATATTCCTGTCATGCAGGATAGGAAGCCTTTAGGCTGCATCAGGGAAAACCGGCTTATGTCGAAGCTCTTAAGGAAACCTGAGCTGTTAGATTCAACCGCGGAAAATGTTTTGGATGATTGTTTCCCGATTTTAGATGCAAAGACGGATATTTCAGAAGTAAAGGAATTCTTAAAAGATAACCCGGCAATTCTTGTAAGCGATTTCGGACGAATAACGGATATAATCACCCGGTATGATCTGTTAGAGTATGCGAATTGAAATGGATGATGGATGATGTTTGATGGATGATGGATGGAACATTAAGATAAGCTGTATTAAATTCGAAATCCCAAATCCGATTGTCGAAATAAAACCTTCATTTTCAGAAGTAATAATTAACTAAATCATTAAAATAAATTTTTTAAAGAATCTAAAAGGAACGGAACCCATGGGCTTTTCGACCGATGCAGTTCACGCAGGTCAGTCGCCTGATCCTGTTACCGGTGCTGTAATTACTCCGTTATATCTTACTTCTACTTATGCACAGGAAGAGCTTGGCAAGCATAAAGGATATGAATACGGACGGACTCATAATTTAACAAGGAGTGCATTGGAAAAAAACATCGCAGCTCTTGAAAAGGGTAAACATGGAATTGCATTCTCTTCCGGTTTAGCTGCTACCCAGGCGTTAATCAGCCTGGTTAAAGCCGGAGATCATATCATCGTATCCGACAATGTTTACGGCGGCACTTACCGTTTGTTTGAATTAATTATAAAGGACTACGGGATAGACTTTTCCTGGATAAATACCAGTAATATTTCAAATATAGAAAAAGCAGTTCGAAAAAATACTAAGCTGCTGTTCATCGAAACACCTACAAACCCGATGCTTTCATTAACTGATTTGAAGGCAGCTTCTGAAATCTGCAGAAAACATAATCTTATCTCTATAGTTGATAATACCTTTATGAGCCCTTATTTCCAAAATCCGCTTGAGTTCGGATGCGATATTGTTCTCCACAGCCAGACAAAGTATATCAACGGGCACAGCGATGTAATCAGCGGAATCCTGGTAACCGGCAATGATAAAATTCATGAAAGGCTGCGCTACATCCAAAATGCAGTCGGTGCAGTCCCTTCGCCGTTTGACTGCTGGCTTATCTTACGTTCGACGAAGACTCTCGGCTTAAGAATGGAGAGGCATCAAAAAAACGCTCTTGAAATCGCACACTATTTAAAAAATTTAA
>DATKLQ010000380.1:0-6282 GCA_035542335.1 Ignavibacteriaceae bacterium
CAAATGCCCCAATACAGTTACCCTTGTTTCCCTTCCTGTATTGTCTTCAATTTTTTTAGCTACCACTTCCCCGATTCCTCCCAATTGTATCGGATCATGCCTCTTGATATCTTTTCCCTTTACAATCATTTTACCATCCCGGGGTTTTGCTCCTTCAGCTACACATACTAGACTGAATCTTTTCCCCATTAATTCTCTCTCTAAAATTTTATCATAAATCTTCTGCCATGAGAAAGGGATTTCGGGGATTAATATTATATCTGCCCCGCCGGCCAATCCTCCGTTCAAAGCAATCCATCCGGCATAGCGACCCATTACTTCCATTACTATTACGCGGTGGTGTGAGGATGCAGTTGTATGCAGCCTGTCGAGTGAAGTAGCTACTACATAAACAGCTGAATCATGCCCGAAGGTTAAATCGGTAGCTTCCAGATCATTATCAATAGTTTTAGGAACACCCACAATGTTCATTCCCATGTCGCCTAGTTTCTTGCAGATATGCATTGTACCATCTCCGCCGATAGCTATCAATGCATCCAGGTTCCATGCTTTATAATTTTTTAAAGCCGAACTCGACTTATCGACAATTTCAATACTATGTTCCTTTTGGACCGGCCAGTGAAAAGGATCGCCTTTATTTGATGAACCGAGAATTGTTCCTCCCCTTGCCAAGATACCTGAAACATCTTCATTTTTTAGTTCTTTAGCCCTACCTTCAACTAGGCCTTCAAATCCATCAAGGATACCAATAACCGACATTCCATTATCCTGCGCAGGTTTAGTGACTCCGCGTATAACGGCATTAAGCCCCGGGCAATCTCCTCCGCCGGTTAAAACTCCGAGACGTGTAACTTTTTGTTTGCTCATTTCTTCCTTTTTTAGATAAACTCTAAATAATTATCGTATTTTTAATCAAGATCTTAATGATCAAAGATCTAAAAGTAACCATTTTAGCATCTAAATTGAAGCATAAAAGAAAATATCAATGAGTAATTCTATACAATAAATGAATAATTTTCTAAACAACTGGAAAAAAGGAATCAATAAAGAAGGAATAATTTAAATTTTTTAGCTGGAATGGATTTTGTATTACTTGTTTGTTTTTCGAGCGTTAAGAAAGATGCTGGTTTGCATTGACAATTTTAACCGTTAATTGTAGTTTCATTTGTAAGATGAATAGTCAAAGGAGCTATTCCATGAAATTAAATAAATATAAAATCCGGAGAACATTATTTTCTTTAATTATAATAATATTTTATAGCACCGTTCTATTTGCCCAAAGTGAAAACAAAGCGGATGCCTCAAAAAATTTATCGGTTAAGCTGCAGCAGAAAGTTCTCTTAACCGATGAACAAACGAAGAAAGTAGAGAGTATTCTTACCGAGTATATAAATTCAGGGGACAAAAGCATGCAAGCAGCGGCCGACAAAAAAATATCCACCTTGCTTGATGAAAGGCAAAAAGCAAAATATGAAATTATTAAAACCGATATGTGGAATGAAGCAAATAAAGCGGCAGCCAATCATTAAAAAAACAGAATGAACCGAGCATAGGTTTTAAAAGGGGAAAAATACCGGAATTAACAAAGAAGCTAAAATCCAAAAAATTATATTCAACGGTGTACCTACCTTAATAAAATCGGAAATCCGGTATCTTCCGGGGTTAAAAATCATCAGATGAGTCTGGTAACCTACCGGCATCATGAACGCAAGCGAGGCTGCAAACATAACTGTAATTAAAAATGGTCTCGGATTAAGATGCAGACTCAATGCAGTGGAAACTGCTATCGGTGTCATTAAAGCGGCGGTGGCATTATTCGACATTGTTTCGGTTAAAATCAAAGTCACTAAGTAAAAAGCAGATAAAATTAAAGTTGGACTGAAACTACCTCTTATAGACAATATGGAATCGGCAAGAAATTTTGCGGTGCCGGTTTTCTGCATTGCAAGACCCAGGGAAATAGAACCCGCTAAAAGCATTATTACCTGCCAATCGATCGACCTGTAAGCATTTTCCAAAGAAACACATCGCGTAAGAACGAGCAGAACACAGCCGACCACTGCCGCTGTAGAGATAGGAAGTATTTCTATGCTTGCTGCAGCTACTACTCCGAACATAATCAATATAGAGATTATTATTTTAGATTTTTTAAAAGTCGGTGGTTCCACTTCGGATACAAAAACAAATGCTTGATTCTCTCTCAAGCGATCAAAGTTTGCCTTGCTTATTTCAATCAGCAAGGCATCACCGGCCATCAGAGTGGTAGTAGCTACATTTTCGTACATTATCACGCCCCTATGCCTGATAGCCAGTACAGTAGCTCCGAAGCTATTTCTGAATCTTAATTCCTTTAAATTTTTTCCAATTAAAAAAGAATGCGGAGATATAACTGCTTCGACAAGAATGACATCCACACCTTGCAGCTCCTCGTCTCTCCATTTTAATCCGGGCTTCAGGAGTATCCCGGTTTTTTCCTTTAGTTCTTTAATTTTTTCAACATCAGCTTTGATCCTTAAACGGTCGTCTGCATGAAGGAAAGTCATAGGCGAAGGCAGCAGTAATCTATCATCATTTCTTATTATTTCTATTATTTCTATTCCAAGATCTTTTACTAAAGAGACATCATTAATCTTTTTCCCTACAAATCCCGATTCTTTTTTAATAATAATTTCGGTAAGGTATTCTCCCAAACCGAATGAAGTTGTCAAATCGGCATCCGTTCTGCGCTCAGGGAGCAGGCGTATGCCAATGAAAATCAGGTAGATAAGTCCCACAATAAAAAATATTGATGCAAGCGGAGTAAATTCGAACATCGATAAAGGCGGCTGACCCAGCTGCTTTGCAAGCGAACTGACGAGTATATTTGTTGAAGTTCCGATTAATGCTAATATACCGCCGAATACCGTCACATAAGAGAGCGGCAATAAAAGTTTTGATGCGCTTACCTTGGTTTCTTTAGATACTTTCAGAAGAACCGGTAAGGTTAGAGCCACCTGTGTAGTGTTATTAATAAAAGCAGATATTACTCCCGATACAAAAAGCATAATGCTGTTTGCCAGCCAGAATCTTCTTTTATAAATCTTAATAAAAATTCTTCCGATATAGTTTACCACGCCTGTTTTAAATAAACCCTGACTTAAAATATACATGGCTGCAATAGTAACGGTTGCTTCATTGCTGAATCCCATAAAGCCTTCTTCAGGAGAAAGAATTCCCGAAAGGATCAATATTGCCATTACCATTAAGGCAACGACATCCACCGGAATTTTTTCGGTTACGAACAAGATTACCGCTGCTATAAGAACAGCAAGGATTATTATTATTTGAGGATTCACATTAATTATTAAAAATGTTTACGAAAAAGAATGGGAGCTTTTCTTAAAAGAAGGATTAATTGTAAAACTAATTTTCCGCTTCTGATATTAAAAATTTATTGAAAAACTTATTCCTTTTTTGTGAGTAAAAATTAGTCATCATTATTCTATAATTTGTTATCTGAATAGAATTGATATCTAAGATCTTTTTGTGATAAATTTCATAAATTTAGATTTAAACTTCCCCTTTTTAAAACAATCGGGAAATCAGATGCTCATCCGGGCGGCATAGCAACAGTGAGCCCGGTAAACGCCGCATTATGTTCCAAGGAAGAAGGAAGCTTTCCGGAAAAAACAGAACAAAAAGTTATTTTGTTAACTCAAAAGCATTTCAAAGACTATCAAAAATTAACGAAAGTGATTAATGATTCTGCTAGGATCAACTTCACACGGCTGGCATTTATTTAAAAAATTTGCCTAGTATGATATAGATCATATTTAACCGTTTAACTTGATTTTTCAGCTTGAAATTTATTGACTTCTAAGATTTGCGATATTATTTTTGATCAACCTTTCAAATAAAATTTGACCCTTTCAAAGGGTTCTCCCCTGCCCTTTGATGGTAATGGGTCGAACCCAGTGTTTCCCCAACACTGGGTTATTTTTTTTTAAAGCATTCCTAAAAATAATTTCAGAAAAAAGCTTTACAATGCAGAAAAGGACATTATGATTCTACTCCTCACCCAAATATAAAAATCCATAAAGTTAGATTGTAAGCAATTTTTTTTATTAATCTATATTAAATTAGCTCTAAGGATTAGGGAAAAAGGATATGCATAGACTAAAAAGATTTCTGCAGCAGAAGTTTCAGCTTCCTGAAAAAGATTGGGAAATGATAAAAGAATATTTTCAATTGCAATTCTTTAAAAAAAATGAATATTTTGTAAGGGAAGGAAAAATCTGCCGGAAACTTGCTTTTATTGCGGAAGGAGTTATGCGTTATTGTATGTTCAGGGAAGACGGAACGGATATTACATGTTTCTTCTCATACGAAAATGATTTTGCAGGTGATCCTGAATCATTCTTTTCACAAAAACCCTCCAATAAAAATATGCAGGCGTTAACAGACTGTGCTCTGATAACTCTTTCTTATGAAAACATGCAGATTATTTTACAGCAGTATCCGCAGGTAAAAGAAATTTTTGCAGCTATTGATAATTTAGTAATGACAAAGCTGCTCAACCAGAGAACTTCAAATCTCAACACGGATGCTGATTCGAGGTACAGGGAGTTCATGAAAGAATACCCCCATATTCTACAGCGGGTACCTCAAAAATATATTGCCTCATTCCTCGGTATCACGGAGCAATCTTTAAGCAGGCTGCGTAAAAATATTTAATGATTTCTCCCCTTATAATTTTTTAACAAATGTTAAAAAGATTTTAATTTCATATCGATAACTTTGTCCTCAAAAAAAGGAGCAGATATGAAATCAGAACGGCGATCGTTTCTATGGTTAGCAATTGGAACAGCTTTGATGTTGTTTTCAAACGGCAGATGGATTGTCCCCTTGGCGGCCTGGATTTTTCCCATTTTTTTCATTCGTTTTTTGCGCACACAAAAACTAATACCTGGATTTATATTTCTGTCGATTATTTCTGCCCTAGTAAATATGATCATCTGGTGGAAAATGATCCCTTTCCCCATTGCGCTATATTTTTTCATGATGGGTCTAATGGGTATAATATTCTCATTAAGTTTTCTGGCAGACCGGCTTTTATCAACGCATTTGAAAGGCTTTGCAACAACCCTGGTGTTCCCGGCTTCCTGGTGTACTATTGACTATTTACTGACACTCACATCAAAAGGCACATGGCTCTCACTTGCTTATACACAGTCAGATAACCTTCCTCTGCTTCAATTGACTTCCGTAACCGGAATTTCGGGGATTGTCTTTTTGATAACCTGGTTTGCATCTTTCTGCATCTGGTTGCTGGAGCAAAATTTTGAATGGAAATATATCAGCAAAGGAATTTATGTTTATACGAGCGTCATGGGAGCAATTTTACTATTCGGTATTATCCGGTTAAATTTCTTTTCAACAAATGGAAATACGGTCCGCATTGCTTCAATTGTACAGAAACGCGAACTCAATGATGATCTTTCTTCCTGTAAATGGACTGATGCAAAAGGCATTGGTAAATTCAGTACCGAACTGGAGAATAACCTTCTTGAAAAGTCAAAGGAATCAGCACAATCAGGTGCGAAAATAGTATTATGGCAGGAAGCTGCCGGCTTTATTCCAAAGCAGGAAGAAGAAGATTTTATTAAACGAGCAATGAAACTTGCGGCACAGGAAAAAATTTATCTCCTGATGACATTATGGTCCGTTCCTGAAAATTTTCCAAAAAACAAAGTTGAAAATAAACTTATCATAATTAATCCCGAAGGAATCCAAAAGGTAAACTATATTAAAAATAATCCGGCACCACCCGAACCGATATTGAAAGGAGATGGGACTATTCCGGTGCTGCAAACCATTTATGGGAAAATTGCCCCTGCTATTTGTGCAGACGGGGATTATGCAGGGTTCATCCGTCAGGCCGGGCAAAATAAAGCGGATATTTTGTTTCTTCCTGCAAATGACTGGAAAGCAATTGATCCGATTCATACCTATATGGCAATAATGCGTGCCATTGAAAACGGCTTTTCTATTGTTCATCCGGCAGGTCAGGGATTATCAGTTGCTGCCGATAACCTCGGGAGAATAATTTCTTCAATGGACTTTTATACAACCAGTGAACAGGTAATGTATTCGGATGTTCCAATACGCGGCAGCAGAACAATTTATGCACTAATAGGCGATGCATTTGCTTGGCTTTGCATTGCAGGATTTACTGCAGTGACTGCATCAGTAATATTTCGGAAAAACTTTAAAGGAAGAATGGAAAAAGTTAAAAAAAGGGGG
>DATKLQ010000381.1:0-7493 GCA_035542335.1 Ignavibacteriaceae bacterium
ATCGCAGGTACAAAACCTATTTCGCCTTTCCAACCCGGTGCTTCTCCACCGGGATCGACAGTTAGAATTGTACAAATACTGCTCATCGATTTCCATTCTTCCAGTTCATGTTTATATACCAGATCGGCAACAGTTCTTGCACCGTAAATAATAGTTATATTTTTAAATTGATCTCTAAGATCGAGCACATTCCAGATGATGCACCGGACAGGAGCAAGACCGATTCCGCCGGCAATAAAGACTATATTTTTTCCTTTCATCTCATCCAGCGGGAAATGATTCCCGTATGGACCCCGTAATCCGACGGTGTCGCCGACATTAAGCTTCCTCAGGGCATTAGTAACTTTTCCTGCAATCTTAAAGGAACACTCTAAATATTCCTGACGTGTAGGAGGAGATGCAATACAAAAAGTGCATTCGCCTTCACCGAAAACCGAATACTCTGCAAACTGCCCTGCTCTAAATGAAAAATTATTCCTAACATTTTCATCTTTAAATTTCAGCTTAAACGATTTTATATCAGGAGTTTCCTGTACTATATCAACTATCTCTACTAATTCAGGTTTGTAAATATTCATTCCTTAAATCGACCTTTTATTTGAGCCGCGAATTACACGAATTATTTGTGAATTTCCTGTCTATTTATTTCTTGAAGAATTTCTAAAATATTAATTGATACCGGACAGCCGCGGGAGCATCTGCCGCAGCCGGTGCAAAGTATTTCGCCAAAGCGTTCATTATAATATTTGAATTTATGATTAATTCTTTGGCGGTATCTTTTACCCTGGTCATTCCTGGGATTATGCCCCGATGCATGTTTAGTAAAGAGGCCGAACTGGCAGCTGTCCCAGTTCTTTACCCTTCTGCCACATGATAATCCGCAGCTTTCATCAACAATATCGAAACAATGGCAGACCGGGCAAACGTAAGCGCACTGCGCACATCCCAGACAAAGCTCTCCGGTTTTATCCCAGAACTCACTTGAAAAATTATTATCCAGCCAATTTTTAATTTTTAGATAATCAAATTCCGTTTTATCAGCTCCGTAATCCTGTACCGGCTTTTCTGCAGCTTTAATTTTACTGAGGAACGAAAATTCTCCCAGAAACTTTTTTCCTTTTTCCGTAATTAATTTTAACAGGTATTCATTATCATTTAAAGGAATAAGGAACAGATCCGATCCTTTTTCAGAATCAGGGGATAAACCGGCCGATGTGCAAAAGCAGCTTGAATCCTTATAACTGCATGCGATCCCGATAATAATTGTGTTATTTGCTCTCTGATTAAAAAATTCATCCTTATAATCCCAGTTAAAAACTTTAGAAAGGATCGGGAGGGCAGCAGCATCGCAGGGTTTAGCACCAATTATAACTGTTCTATGATTTTTCTTTGAAGCATCTATTAATTCAATTCCATCTTTAGTTTTTTTGTAGAAGAACAGAGATTCGCTTTTGGGAAAGAAATATTCCTTCATTGAAATGTCAGTAGGTTTTGAGGCAGGATTTAGAATAAATTCATCCGCTTTCTTTATTTCAATAAATTTTTTCCCTTCGGCGGATTGGGTTACGACGGAAGATCCCTGTTTCAGCAGATCAGAAATCAACTTTTGAAGATCCTCAAACAATATTTTATACAGATCCATTTTCTCCTTATTTTATAAAATCTTCTTTATCCTTGAGATTATAAGTACCAATCAATGTCGGCTCCAATGGATCCATTCCGTGCTTGTAATTAAATTCTTTTCCTGCGGTCATTCCCATTTTCCTTGTTAGAAGGGTCATCGGTATGTCCATTGGACAGGCTCTTTCACACTCATGGCATCCCACGCACCTGCCGGATAAATGAAAAGCTCTGATTAAATTCCAGGCGAAGTTTCCCCTAGCGGTTGCACTTGTCTCAATCCATTGCGGCATCGATTTTTCAGCAATACATTGTTCGCAATAACATAATGGACAGACTTGCCTGCATGCATAGCATTTAATGCATTTATCGAATTCATTTGCCCAGAAATCAAAACGCTCTTCGGCATTCAAACTTTCAATTTTGTTCATTAAGATCTGCTGGTCATCTTCCGGAAGCTCAAATTCTTCAAGTTCGCCAATGAGAAGATCATAGATATGCGGTGTTCTAAGCTGGCAGTATTTGCATTTTATCTGGGTATTCTCTTTATTCCAATGCTCATCTATATCCCTAACCACACCGCTGCAGTTCATTCCGATTATAAAAACATCTTCCCTTTTTATCTGGTTTTCCTGGACTAAAGCGATAATTGCCCTTACATCGCAGCCTTTTGCAACTATGCCGATTTTTCCATTTTTGGGCTTGTTAATTCTCGTTAAATAAACCGCTAGATTATTTACGGAATAATGATTGAATACAAGCTGTTCGGCATCCTTTTCATTCTTTGCAATGAATGGTTTTGTTCTTCCGTCCGTACCTTTTGTGTAGCCGATAATGAATTCAGCTTTATGAGTCTTAAGAATATCTTTAGCTGTTTCTACTAGATTCATATTTATTTTAAGAAAAAGTTACACAGAGTTCCACAGAGTAGACACAGAGAGACACAGAGCTTAGAGCACATATCTTTTTATACCTTGTTTTAAAACCGTAACATTAAAATTTATAAGCAGTCCGACTTTCTTACTTGCAAATTTTAAATGAGTTAATACTTGAGCCGTATGAACCGGAGCTAATGCATCTAACGATTTTGCTTCAATAATAACTTCGTCATCAACAAGTAAATCTATTCTATAGCCGCAATCCAATTTAACTTTTTCAAATATAATTGGAACCGGATCTTCCATTTCAACTTTATACCCCTTACGAACCAATAAATATCTCAAACACTCTTTATATGCAGATTCTAGTAAACCTGGTCCTAATGCTTTATGAACTTCAATTGCACATCCTATTATATCACTCGTAATCTTATTTATTTTTTCTAATTCCATACTCCCCTCCGTGGAACACTGTGTCTACTCTGTGTATCTCTGTGTAACTAAAACTTTTATTTAGATATAACCCATTTTTTATTAAGATTTTTATAAGACTTAAACGGTCCTTTTGATCTCACCGTATCGATTACATTATTAATGACATCCACCCATTTCTTTCCTTCCGAAGCAGAGACCCATGAGAAAAATAATCTTGATGAATCAATTCCAACAAAATCAAGTAGAGTTTTAAAGAATATCCATCTTCTTCTTGCATGAAAATTTCCGGCATTGTAGTGACAATCGCCCGGATGACACCCTGAAATAAGCACGCCGTCGGCACCGTTCTCAAACGCCTTAAGTATAAAAACAGGATCAATCCTTCCTGTACAGGGAACTCTGATTAACCTGGCATTCGGCTGCTGTTTAAGCCTGCTGGTTCCGGCAAGATCGGCTCCTGTATAAGTGCACCAGTTGCAGACAAAAGCAATTATTTTAGGCTCCCATTGTTTTTCTACCTCCGAATGGGCAGCTTTTTGTTTCTCATTTAATAAATTTTCATTCATTACTTAGAAGTCTTCCAATAACGATTTATGATGATTTCAGCTTTAAGCTCCGCTTAGCCTCAGCCTTAGCCTCAGCCTTGCCTCAATCCTCCGAGAATGCATGAATCTGCGCATATATTTGATCATCTTTAAACCCGATTAGCTCTACCGATTTGGACGGGCAAGTTGCATTGCACGTGCCGCATCCCTGGCATAAGCTTGAATTAACATAAGCAACAACTTTTTGAATATTTCCCTGCCTGTCTTTAATCTCTTTTATTTCTATTGCATTATAAGCGCACACCTTCCGGCAGTAGAGACATCCTGCACAAGTTGATTCATTTACTTTTGCCACAACAGGCTCTCTCTCCAAAATATCGGAGCCGAAGAGTACAAGTGCTTTTGCTGCCGCCGCAGAAGCCATTGCTACGGACTCCGGTATATCTCTCGGTGAATGGCATGCTCCGGCGAGAAAAATTCCGCCGCTGCTAGTTTCGACCGGTCTCAGCTTCGGATGCACTTCCAGCATGAATCCATGTTTGTCGTAAGGTACGCCGAGCATCTGCGCAAGCTTCGGGGCTTCCTGCTGCGCAATCATTGCGGTTGCAAGTACGACCATGTCGGCATCGATCTCAACTTTTACTCCGGCAATTGTATCTTCCCCCTTAACAATCAGCTTACCGTTCTCTTTATATATTCTAGAGACCCTTCCCCGGACATATTTTACCCCGTCCTCCTCGATAGCTCTTCTCACAAACTCTTCATACATTTTCCCGCCGGCGCGTATATCCATGTAGAATACATAAGCTTCTCCGCCGTGTACTTTATGTTTATAGAGCATTGCATGCTTTGCGGTGTACATGCAGCAGATCTTGCTGCAGTAAGATATACCTTTCGATTCGTCCCTGGAGCCGACACATTGTATGAATACAATTTTTTTAGGAACCGATTTATCCGAGGGGCGGAGTATTTCGCCTGAAGTCGGCCCCGAGGCACTGGCAATTCTTTCAAACTGCAGCCCGTTTATTACATCTTTATATTTTCCATACCCGTATTCGCCGTAACCCTGGTAAATGCTTCCCTCAGGTTTTTTATCAATCGAATAAAGCTTGTAACCTGTCGCAGCTATGATTGCTCCGACATTTTCCTCAATTAAAGTATCCTGCTGATCAAAGTCGATTGCATCCCTTCCGCAGACTTTTTTGCACATCTGGCATTTACCGTTTTTAAAATAAGTGCATATTGATTTATCTATTACAGGAATATTGGGCACCGCCTGAGGAAACGGAACGTACATTGCAGGTCTTGTAGTCAAACCTTCGTCAAATTCGCTCAAAGCAGCTTTTTTTATCGGGCATTTTTGGAAACATAAACCGCATCCGGTGCAAAGCTCATCCTTTACATAGCGGGCTTTTTTTCTTATTGTTACTTTAAAGTTTCCAATAAATCCTTCAACATTCTCAACTTCCGAATAGGCCATTAATTTTATTTTAGGATGCTGATATACTTCCACCATTCTTGGAGTTAAGATACACTGCGAGCAGTCGAGAGTAGGAAACGTTTCGGAAAGCTGGCTCATATGTCCGCCGATAGAGGGTTCCTTTTCAACAAGTATAACCTCGAATCCGGAATTGGCAATATCGAGTGAAGCTTGAATACCGGATATCCCGCCTCCGATTACAAGTGCACGCTTTGTTACCGGAACTTTAATAGGAGTTAAAGGTTCGTTAAACTTTACCCGTTCAACGGCAAATCTTAAAAGATCTATTGCTTTGGCAGTTGCCGAAGGAATGTCGTCGTGAATCCATGAGCAGTGTTCCCGCAGGTTTGCGATTTCCACCATGTATGGATTTATCCCTGCACTGCTGCATGCTTTCCTGAATGTCCTTTCATGCATGTGGGGAGAACAAGATCCGACGACAACGGCATCAAGATTTTTTTCTATAATTGCCTGCTTGATTAAATTCTGGCCGGGATCGGAGCACATATATTTATAATCTTCGGAATGGACAACTCCCGGGAAATCTGCAGCCGCTTTTGAAACCGCAGGGCAATCAACCGTTTTGCCGATGTTTTCACCGCAATGGCATGTGAATACGCCGATTCTCATGCTGCAGCCTCAGCGAATTTTTTTGTCTTCTCTTTCAGCAATGGAACCGGGTCTATTGTATGCCGGTTCAACCCAAGCTTTTTATATTCAATGCCGAAAGCAATTCCGAGCAGCTGAGTTAGATATAGTACCGGGATTGATTTCTGTTCCGGGTTATGCTTAATTATATTTTTCTGCCTCATATCGAGGTTTGCATGGCACATCGGACAGGCGGTGACAATAATATCTGCGCCGTTCTTTATCGCGTTATCCAGGATTGCCTTACCCAGCTTCTCAACAATTTCTACATGAGGAATAGAGTGAGAAGCGCCGCAGCATTCCGTTTTAAAGTTCCAATCGACAGTTTTTGCACCTGCAGCTTTTACAATTTCTTCCATTGAGGAGGGATCTTCCTTGTCATCAAAGTGAGTTATATCCGCTGGTCGTAAAAGCAGGCAGCCGTAATAACAGGCCGCTTTTAAATCATTCAAATTAATTTTTTTTAATTCTTTTATTCTTTCAATGCCGATTTTCTGAAACAGCTGGATAAGGTTACAGATTTCCAGTCCATCCTTATATTTTTCTTCAAGAATCTCTTCAGACTTTACTCTTATTTTTTCATCAAGCTTTAATTCATGTTGGGTAGTTACCAGCCTGTTATAGCATGCTGCACAAGGCGCAACGAGATCATTCAATCCTTGTTTTCTGGCAATGATTAGGTTTCTGGCCGGCAAAGCAACGGCGAGCAAATGACTTGAAATGTGGGCAGAAGAAGCACCGCAGCAGGACCAATCGCTGATTTCTTCAAGATTAGTATTTAGAACCGAAAGTGTTTCTTTGAGAGAAAGATCAAATTCTTTGGCCGTTCCGCTTAATGAACAGCCGGGATAATACCCGAATTTCATTTCCTACCTTATTATCTTAATCTGCTTATGGCAGATCAGATTATATAGCTCTATTGATTATTTTTTTTATCTTTTCTTTTTCTTTAACCTTATGGGGAGCAATTGAAATCTTCCCTTTCATAAAAGCCGAGGGTGCCGCATCGATATCCTGTAAAAAATCGCCTGTTAATAATTTATAGTCCCTTATTAAACCCAATTCATAACTTCGCCCGTATTTTTTCAGCTGCTTCATAAATGCTTTATGAAACTTAAAAACTTTTTTATCTGCCGGTTCTATTTTATCCTGTAAAGCAATCTGACGGAGTGCATCCATAAATTTGGCTAAATCAAAATTTTTGGGGCATCGGCTGGAACATGTTAAACACCCTGCGCACATCCAGATTGATGATGAGCTTAAAGCTTTTTCATATAACCCGAGCTGTACAAATCTTACAATTCTATTCGGAGGGTCATCGAGGAAATCTCTAACCGGGCAGCCGGCGGAACATTTACCGCATTGATAACAACTGGAAGGATCTTGTGAAGTTATGTCGATTACTCTTTTAAGAAACGTATCCCGCATTTGTTCCATTCATATCCCCATAAAAGAGATACAATATTAAACAACAAAATTTATAATAAGTACTAACCAAAATTATAGCTTATGAAGATAACATACAATCTGGATACTGGATACTGGATACTGGATGCTGGATGCTGGATTTTGTTTCGGGTTTCGTGTTTAAGGTTTTGAGTTTTAATTTTTGAGTTTTAGGTTAAATACCTGGAGTTTGTTCGAAATAAAATTTTCTTATCGTATAAAGTGGAAACGGACTTTGAGGTTAGGAGATAAAACTGCTGCTGCAGGATTACTATATTAGAATTAACCCTATTAGCAGCAGTTTTATATTGTATCAAAGAACCTTCATATTAACAGGGTCCCAATGGATGATTTTCTTTTGGAAATGACTGTCGTTGCAGGCGAGGCAAGGAGCGCAGGCCCTGAAACCAAAGACAGGATCTTCTACTACAGGCTTGCCAG
>DATKLQ010000382.1:0-17616 GCA_035542335.1 Ignavibacteriaceae bacterium
AAAATTATCGGGATGCATTTTTTAAACCCGGTGCCGAAAGTCCCTGTAGTGGAGCTGGTAAAGGGGCTGCATACTTCAAATGAAACGGTTGAAAAAGTAAAAGCATTCGCAGCCAGGATTGGCAAAACTCCTGTTGAGGTATATGAATACCCGGGATTCGTTACAACGCGGGCAATCGTCCCCCTGTTGAATGAAGCCATGTATATTCTGATGGAAGGAGTTGCAACCGCTAAAGATATCGATACGGCAATGAAACTGGGTTATAATTTTTCGTACGGTCCGCTGGAAATGGCAGATATGATGGGACTCGACGAAGTGCTCGCCTGGATGGAAACATTATGGAAGACTCTAGGAGAACCGAGGTACCGGGCATGCCCGATTTTAAGAAAACTTGTCAGGGAAAGAAAGCTCGGGAGAAAGACCGGAGAAGGATTTTATAAATATGACAATAACGGCAAAATAGTAAGCGAAAATTAATTAAACTAATATAGGTCTATACTCTAAATGAAAGTTTTAGTTTTAAATTGCGGAAGCTCTTCAATAAAATATCAATTTATCGATACCGACAAAAAGTTTGCGCTTGCAAAAGGAGTTGTGGAAAGAATAGGAATGGGCAGCGCAGTCCTTTCTCATACCAGACATGACGGTGATTCAATAAAAATAGCGGGTGAAATTCTTGATCATACGATAGGAATTGAATACGTGCTTGGAGCTATGTTAAGCAAGAACCACGGGGTAATCGACAATAAAGATGATATCGATGCGGTGGGGCACCGGATAGTACACGGAGGTGAAACCTTCTCCGATTCAGTTCTGATTACCGATAAAGTTATATCCGTACTTCAGGATAATATTGAACTAGCACCCCTTCACAATCCTTCAAACATTAAAGGGATACAGGCAGCTGCACGGCTACTTCCGAATAAGCCGCAGGTGGGTGTATTTGATACAGCTTTTCATGTAAAAATGCCGCCCAAGGCATTTCTGTACGGGATACCTTATGAGTTATATAAAAAGCATCAAATAAGAAGATACGGGTTTCACGGCACTTCCCACCGATTTGTATCCTCAAAAACTGCGGAAATCCTGGGTAAAAGCATGGAAGAATTAAAAATTGTTACCGCCCACCTTGGGAACGGATGCAGCATGGCGGCAATAAAGAACGGGCAGTCCATAGATACATCCATGGGTTTTACTCCGCTTGAAGGATTAATTATGGGCACACGAAGCGGTGATATTGATCCTTCCCTGATTTTATACATAATGGGAAAAGAAGAGCTTTCGGCAAATGAAGCGGGAACGCTTTTAAATAAGCACAGTGGTCTTATCGGGATCAGCGGCGAAAGCAGCGATATGAGGGAAATCTTAAAAGCAGTCAACGATGGACGTGAAAGAGCAAAGTATGCATTCGAAATTTTCTGCTACAGGATTAAGAAATATTTGGGTGCTTATGCGGCAGCTATGAACGGAGTGGATGCATTTGTTTTTACGGGCGGCATCGGGGAAAATTCATTCGAAGTCCGCGAAGAAGTCTGCAGGAATATGGAATTCCTCGGAATCAAGATAAACGAGGAAAGAAATAAAGCACATAAAGAAATTATTTCGGAAGATGATTCCAAAGTGAAAGTTATGCGCATTCCGACTAATGAAGAGCTTGTAATTGCCATGGACACAAGTGAAATAGTGAAAGCAATTGAAGTGAAAAGCTATTCATGATGTGAATTCTTAATCTTTCCGGAAAAGAATGAAAAAAATTCACCCATCCTCCATTATCGATCCAAAAGCTGAAATAGCTGATGAAGTAGAAATCGGACCTTTCTGTGTTGTTGAAGGTGATGTAAGAATCGGGAAAGGGACACGGCTGCTTAATAATGTTTCTGTTTTCAACGGAGCCAGGCTCGGAGAAAACAATGTCATTTACCCGGGAGCATCCATTTCTACAAATCCACAGGACTTAAAATATTCCGGAGAATATACTGAAGCTTTTATCGGGAACGGCAACTCAATAAGGGAATGCGTCACAATAAGCAGAGCCACTATTGATACAAAAAAAACAATAATCGGTAATAACTGCCTGCTTATGGCTTATTCTCATGTAGCTCATGACTGCATAGTGGAAAACCACTGCATTCTGGCAAACAGCGTGGCTCTTGCAGGCCATGTTGTGCTTGAGGAGTATACAATTCTCGGAGGACTTGTAGGGGTACATCAATTCGTAAGGATTGGCCAACATGCAATGATCGGGGCGCATTCGATGGTCGTAAAAGATGTTCCACCATTCTCATTATTTTCGGGAAATCCCCTTGAATACAACGGTTTGAATTTAACCGGCTTGAGAAGAAGAAATTTTTCCGATGAATCCATTGAGGCTTTGAAAAAAGCCTATACGTTTATCTTTACCTCCAACCTCAATACTACCCAGGCACTGGAAAAAATTCAAACTGAGGTTAACAATTGCGAAGAGGTTAATCATCTTATTAAGTTTATCCGGGAAAGCAGACGGGGTATATCTAAATAAGCTCTTCATTTTTAATGACCATCTCTTAACTTTTTAAAGTTTTCCTGTATATTTGCCGGAATAAGAGATTGAACATTCAATAGTTAAATTAATCCCGCATAATTTTATAAAATAAGGAAAGCAGTATGGATTTGGGTATAAGAGGAAAAGTAGCATTAATTACTGCATCGAGCAAAGGTATAGGGAGAGCCGTTGCAGAAGTACTGGCTTCCGAAGGAGCACTCGTGGCAATTTGCTCAAGGACTAAGGATGATCTTCTACAGACAACCAATGAAATAAAATCAAAAACAGGGGCTGATGTTTTCTGGAATGTCTGCGATCTAAACAGCTTAAAAGATATTGAGGAAACCGTGAACGCCGTTACAAAGCAGATAGGGAAAATTAATATATTGATAAATAACTGCGGCGGCCCCGTGCCCGGCTTTCTTAGCGATTTGACCGAAGATAACTGGCGAGCTTCCTTTGAGCAGGTATTTTTAAGCACCGTAAGATTCTGCAACCTAGTGGTTCCCGATATGATTTTGAAAGGATGGGGCCGGATTATCAATATTACTTCAATTACGGTCAAACAGCCGCTTGAAAATTTAATGCTATCCAATTCATTCAGAGCCGGAATAATCGGGTTTGCCAAATCACTCAGCAACGAAGTTGCAAAATATAACGTAACCGTAAACAATGTTGCTCCAGGATATACACTGACTAACCGGGTATATGACCTTGCAGTCAACAAAGCAAAACAAATAAAGAAGTCCCATGAAGAAGTGCTTGTAGAAATGGCAAGGCAGATCCCGATGAACCGGCTGGCCAAGCCTGAAGAGATTGCCTCTGCAGTTACCTTCCTTTCATCAAAGCAGGCCAGCTACATTACGGGAAATACTATTCATATTGACGGCGGATGGTATAAAGGGATGTATTGAGTTACCTAATGCTCAACGGGAATACAGATGAGATACTGGATACCGGATTCTGGATACTGGATTCTGGATGCCGGATACTGGCCTGCCCCGGCGTAGTCGAAGACGAAGACGGGATGCTGGATACATGATGCTGGATACTGGATGGGGGTGTGTTTGTGGTTAGTCCGAAGGATCCTTCGGATAGTTTGTTGTTTGTGGATTTGGCAGGGATCTTAATCTCCTTAATCTTATTTTTAAATCATAATCTTTAGGTTACACTGCAACATTCCATTACTCCAAAAGAGTATGTTTAAGTAAATTCAGTTAATATTAATGAATAATTCTATTTAAGCAGTAAAGCCTTTACCGTACTCCGGTAAATCTTATTAGAAACCAGTGATTCAGCCTTTATACTGATAAAGTATACTCCTGACGGAAAAGATGATGCATCCCAATTCTCTATATAAACTCCCGGGCCCGCAGCTCTATTTACAATTTCAGAAATTTCTTTCCCAAGCACATCGGTTACCTGGATATTGATTCTGCTTTCCTCCGGGATTTTATAAGTTATTCTTGTCGCAGGATTAAACGGATTAGGATAATTCTGAAGAAGATAAAAATCTATTTTTTTCTTTTCTTTAGCCGGAGCATCAGTTAAAGTTTTTCTCAAGTTATAGATATTCCCGTCAAAGCAGCAAAGATAAAGTTCATTTTCCTGATCTACTCCGAATGATGAAATACCTCCCGGAGCGGTAATAAGTAATTCATTAACAGCGGGATTAATTCCATCGTAATTTAAAGCCCAGATTTTCATGGTCTCAAAATCGGCATAAATGTATTTTCCTTTCAGCTCCGGAATTGAATCACCTCTGTAAACATATCCGCCTGTAATAGAACGGCCTTCAGAGTGAGAGTATTCCCAAATCGGAAAAACATACCCGGTATCATTACATCGGGTTAAGTTGTATTCATGATTTCCCTCATAACAGCGCCACCCAAAGTTTTTCCCTTTTTCAATTATATCTATTTCTTCCCATTTATCCTGTCCGACATCACCGCACCATAATTTTCCGGTTTCAAAATCAAAGCTAAACCTCCAAGGATTTCTTAATCCGTAAGCAAATATCTCTTCTCTGAATCCTTCATGATTATCTTTAAATGGATTGTCCTGAGGAATTGAGTAGTTTAAAGGAAAGGATGCAGAATCGACATTAATTCTTAAAATTTTTCCTAAAAGGCTGTCCAGATTCTGAGCTCTATTTTGCGGGTCGCCGCCGGAACCGCCGTCTCCCAATGCAATGTAAAGGAAGCCGTCCGGCCCGAAAGCAATCTGTCCGCCGTTATGATTTGCATAAGGCTGGGAAATTCTCATCAATATTAATTCACTATTCTCATCTGCAGAGTCGGGATTTATATCAGATACCTTGAACCTCGCAATTAGAGTCTCGCGCGGATTATCCTTTGTATAATCAACAAAGAAATATTTGTTATTCTTAAATTCAGGATGGAACGCAAGTCCTAAAAGCCCCATTTCTCCATTGTAACTTACTCGATCTCTTAAATCCAAAAAAGTTTTTGCAATGGAGCCCTCTGCTGATTTTTTAACAAGCTCTATTATTCCCTGCTGTTCAATAATAAATATTCGATTTGAGCTGTCATTCGGGGATTGTAAATCGACAGGAGCTTCAAAGCTTAAATCCGGAAAGGCATTTTGCAGCTGGAATTGAGCATCAGCAGGAAGAGCAGAAAATAATAGAATAATAAAAACTTTTTGAAATATACCCGGTAATATGCATAATTTATTTTGGCTTCCGGGTAAAATCAGCTTTTCTTTTATCACCTTTAGCTTTTTCCTCATTTTTACGGGTTCTTTCGGCTTTTTTCTTCGGAGCCGGCGGTTTTTTTCCTTTAATTGATTCGGGAACCGATGAGAAAAATTTTTTTAATTCTTCAAGCTTATATCCGGAATTTCCAGAGGCTTCAATGATGTTCAAATAAATCTGCCTGGAATTTTTTAACTTTCTCAAATACTCTGCGGAATTAATTATTCCTCCCGCCTTTTTCTTTTTCAGGATTTTACCGGCAGTCTGCGCCCTTAAGCTTCCGTTAAAAATCCCATCTCTAGTCATCATTAAAATTTCCAAGGTAAAAATCCAATTAATTAAATTTTCAAACCTTTCTTTAGAATAATATTTAATCCCGTTAAACTCATTATAGTTTAAATATGACAGGAGATCATTACCGGCGAATATTTTATCAATTAAAATTTTTTCTTTTAAAAAAGGATTCTTTTGTTTTAAATCTGAGCCGGGCGGATCAGGATTATACAGTTCAGGTTCTATGCTTAATATTTTAACAAGATTAATTTCTTCGATGATTTTTTCAAAACTATGGCCCCATTGTTCAAATGCAGAGAACAAAACCTTATCAAGCATGAGTTTATCAAATAAATAAATCCTTTTATGACCGGTTTCGCTGCTTTCGTTCAATAATATTTTCGAAAGAATAAGAGGCAGGAAAATTTCCCGGTTCTCTTTAATGTGACCTGGCAGTCCGGAAGAATCAGATGAATTTGTTTGATCAAGAAATACTAAAGAGACTGCTTCCTTCGTTAAATCTTTTGAAATACTCTTATTCTTTTCACTCTTCTTTTTTGAAGATATTCCGGATATAATCCTGATTGCTGACAGGTGTTCGCCAAAGCTTGCAATCATTTTCTCTCTATTCAAAGAAGTGTGCTCAGCGTTCTCTACCTGTCTTATCAAATTATTTAATTCATTTTTAAGATTTTCGGGTACGGGCTGTTCCCGCGTCTTTTTTTCAGAAGGTTCAGGAAAGCAATATCTCTCAAATTCCCCTTTAATATTTGCATTTAAAACAGAAGAGAATGCCGCGTGCACCGGCCTCAAGTTCAGCATTTTCAGTTCAAATTCAATAGAGCCGACACCTCTGCCGGAAAGGAAATGATTCAACCTTTCATAGTCGCCTGTTGAATCATAAATTTCCCGGAAATTTAAACAAGCCTTATACTGATATCCATACAAAGAAGTATACATCCCGAATTCATACAGCTCTCTTCCGGCAAAAATAAATTCGAGTTTACTTTTATGATCCCTGTATGTATAATAAAAATGCCCTTCATTTTTGATCCCCAGTGCTTCGGCAATCTTTTTTGTTGATGTACGGTTATGATCACCATGGACGACTTTCGGAGCCGAATAATTAATGGTGCCTTTGCATTCAAAATAAGAATTATTATAAATTATTAATGCGCACTCGCCATCCATTCTATTGGAGAATGCATAAACATTTTCATTTATATTTCCGGAATCGTCAATAAAATCATACAGCTCAAAGTTTGCCGCCTGGCTGAAGAGATATCTTTTCCTCAACAGGGGGAATATTTCTTCTTCATGCCGTCTGACCAGGTGTTCATCCGGAAATTCATTATAGTAGGACTTTTTATATTCCATCCCGTACTTTTCAGAAAAGCCTTCCACCTGGCCGTGCGCAAACATGGGCAGCCCCGGCAAAGTGATCATCAGAACGCAAATCCCGAAATACTTATCCCCTTTCCCGAACTGATTTACCGCAGTTTCTTCATCGGGGTTGCTCATAAAATTCACATATCTTCTTAATATTTCAGGATTGAATTCCAGGGTGTTTGAAATAAGATCCCGGTATTTTTCATTTTCCTCCTTCATAAGCATATGCATAAATGCGCTGTTATAAACACGGTGCATTCCGAGGGTTCTCACGAAGTAGCCTTCCATCAGCCAGAAGGCTTCGGCGAGCAGAAGCGTATTTGGCATCTCAGCATTTATCCTGTCAACAACTTCCCGCCAAAATTCATTGGACATGGCGGCGTCAAATTCAGCATTATCCATTGAAAAATCCGAACGCGAAGGTATGGCACCGCCGGTACCCGGTTTTGGGAACCATAGACGCTGGTAATGTTTTTTCGCTAAAGTCATCGCAGCATCAAACCTGATTATCGGAGTTTTCCTTGCAACATGCATTATTGTTTGTATTAAGGATTCGCGCACCTCCGGTTTTAGAAGGTTTAACTGTGCAGTATCGTTCCAAGGCATGTGCGTGCCGTCGTTCCCGTGATAAATATATTTTATTGATCCGGTATAAGAATCTCTGCGCTGGAAAACTACTGCGGCATCAGTCCGGTTATAATATTTATCTTCAATTCTTACT
Organism: Ignavibacteriaceae bacterium; assembly: GCA_035542335.1. Taxonomy (GTDB): domain Bacteria; phylum Bacteroidota; class Ignavibacteria; order Ignavibacteriales; family Ignavibacteriaceae; genus DATKLQ01. The sequence goes on from DATKLQ010000382.1 coordinate 7,621, forward strand.
TCCACCCTCTGATCATCGGACAGATTGGGCCCGTGAAATGAATAACTCGGGTAAGGGGGATAGTCCATCTGAATAAAATGATCGGGCTTCTCAATAACCCATTTGGAATAAATCCCGGTATGATTAGGAACCATATCGCTCGATAATCTAATACCCCTATGCCAAGCCCTCTCTTTCAGGTTTTGAAAAGCTTCTTCACCTCCGAGTTCATGTGCGATTACATAATCATATAGGGAATATGCGGATGAAGCGGCTTCAGGGTTTCCCGTAAGCTGCTTTATTTTTTTCGATGCGCTGCTCCTTTCCCAAATCCCGATAAGCCATAGGGCAGTGAAATTCCAGGATGCAAGCCGGTCAAGCTCTTCCCCGGGTATCTGATCCAAACGGGATATGCTCCTCTGATATTTTCTGGAGAGCTGATCAAGCCAGACAAAAATGTTTTTGGCTATCATTACAACGCGCGGCATCCAGTCTATGTCTTCAGTGAAGCGTTCAATTTCTGAATAGTAAAACCTGCTTTCATCTTCAGAGAGACCTTCTCCGGCTTTCAATTTTCTTTTTAAGAATTCAAAATAATCCCTTTGGGCATTATAATTAGGAACGGGTGGGGTGCCTTTTCCTCCTCCATGCTGCAGAAAAAGCTTCAGGTCCTCCAGTATAAGATCTTTCGCTCGAAGCAATTTCTGCTTGATGCTGTCCGGAAGATAATCAGACCAATTCTGAAGTATAAAATCGAGCTGCCCGTCAATGCTGTTTGGGCTCGATATAATCGGCTTTCTCAGAAACTGGAAAAATTGGAGATTCTCAGGCCCAAAAGGTTTTTCCGTAATGAAGAATTCCTCTGCGTCGCCGATAAATTCCATGTATTTTGTTTTTTTAGAAATGTGCTGATCGGAGTATAATTCTTCAAGCGAAAGTGCAGCCGGGTTAATATTTTCCAATTGGAGAAGAATAATCTCCTCAAGAAGAATTTCTTTGTTGGATTTTCCTACAGTTGAGCCGTTCAGGTAATCTTCGGGAGTAATATTTCCCTTGTAAACTTCCAGCGGAGGAAATTCCCTTATAAATTCAAGAAAAACTTGACCGGTTTCCCTATCACCCAAATGAAGGTTTAAATAATTCAGTCCTTTTTTTAAAGCTCCCGGGTTTACGGTATTCTGATAAACGGAAAATATATAATGATGAATTTCATGAAGCAGTCCCAGCGCATTAATTAGTCCTGGCGTTACAGGCCTGTCGAATTCGCCATCCTTTTTCCTTGCAGTGTTGATTATTTCCGAAAGGAGCCTTGTCTGATGAAAGCTGGATATAATTAAATCGCCTGAAAGAGAAAAAAGAGATTTATCAATTCCGTATTTGTTTCTTGAATTTCTCGAAACATGAAAATAATAAGTGATCATAAAAAGTATGAAATAATTTCATATTTGGAACAAAAAACTTCACTCTTGTTTATTTTAAAATATAATAAATGTTTCTGTAATTAGCGTTTAATTAAGAAGACGGTGTGAGAAAAGTACCGCAGGTTTAATGCAGAAATAAGAGCGGAGTTCACACAAATTTCAGGTCAATTATATTTTCAATCATTCCATGAAGGTAAGGAAGCTGAAGAAGCTGGTCAATTCCGTCGCAGTCGTTTGAATCTAAGTCTATTATTAAAGAAGAGATATTCTGATGAATATATTCTTTTACATTTTCACTATATTGTTCCGGAAGTTTTCCCTTTTCAACCATATCATAAATTATACTGCCGATTCCATTAAATCTTCCGCTCATTTTTTTAACGACGGATTCATCTTTCGATGCCAGGGCGAAAGTAACAAACGGAAATGAAAGCATTTCGATAATTTCTTCAGAGAAACTGATCCCTGAGAAAAGCCTTTCATAGGCAAAATTTTTATCTCCGGTAATAATCAGATTTTTCTCTTCAATATTTTTTTCTTCAGTCAGCAGATTAATCGAAACGGAAGAATCGTACAATTCCTCAAACAAAATCTTTGATAGTATTATTTCCGTGGATGAAACATCTCCCAGAAGATTAATTTCATTAAATTTCTTTTCAGCTTCGGAAGCTAAACTTCCGAAGTAAATATATGAAAGGTTCAAAGAGCTTTCGAATGAGATTCCGAACGAGCGGGAAATAAAGAGATCTTTATTTTTAATTAAATCCATAACCGGGATTAATGCCGCCGAATCATTGCTGCCGATCATTTCTTTGGTAAGGATTGAAGAAGGTTTGAAATGTACATCCTTTTTCAGATCCTCAGGGAGAGAATTATAAATCAACCGGGTAAATATGTTCTGTGGGAAAAAGAGACTCATGATTTTAATTTAAACAGATTTACAAAATTAAAGAATACCTGGAAGAGAAGGATTGGTAAAAATGCATGGTTGCATGATTGCATGGTTGCATGAAATGAATGCAGGGTTGCATGATTGCATGAAATGAATGCAGGGTTGCATGATTGCATGCGGGCATGATTGCCGCTTCGATTAATTATTCATAAAAAAGAGGCTGTCTCAAAAGTAAGGATTTGTCATGCTGAACTTGTTTCAGCATCTATTTTCAGCATAGAATCACGAGAAAGATTCCGAAATAAGTTCGGAATGACAACTTTGAGGGCCTCTAAAGGATTAATTTATTTTTAATAATCAGCTTTTAGATTTTATTCTTGCCGCTTTACCGGAAAGATTTCTCAGGTAGTAAAGCTTCGCTCTTCTGACATTCCCTTGTTTTACCAAATCTATCTTAGCGATTTTCGGTGAATTCAGAGGGAATATTCTTTCAACACCTACGCCGCTTGAAATTTTCCTGACTGTAAATGTTTTGTTCAGGCCTGCGCCTCTTATGCTGATTACATCACCCTCAAAGGGCTGTATTCTTTCCTTATCTCCCTCAATTACTCTGACATGGACCCGTATATGATCGCCCGGGCTGAACTGCGGCAGATCGGTTCTTTTCTGGTCGGGAAGAATATTATTTATATCAATCATTTCATACTCCACTTTTATAATTAAACTCTTTATTATATCTTTTAAGATTTTCCTCGAAGGGGAGAATTAATTTTCTTCCACTTTCTTGTTAAAATTTTCGATTGTTTTTCTTTCCATGTTCTGATTTCTTTTTCATTGCCGGACAATAATACTTCCGGAACTTTTCCTCCTTTGTACTCGGCGGGCCTCGTATAGTAAGGAGGTTCGACAGTATCTCCATCCTGGAAAGAATCATTCAAGGCCGATTCGCTGTCGTTAAGCACGCCGGGGATCAGTCTTACAACGGCATCAATTATAAGCAGGGCAGGAATTTCCCCGCCGGTCACAACGAACTTGCCGAGGGAAATTTCATCGGTTGCAAATTTTTTTTTAACTCTCTCGTCAATACCTTTATAATGGCCCGCAGCTATAATAATATTTTTTGCGAGGGAGAATTTGTTAGCGATTTTCTGATCAAAAATCTTTCCTTTGGGAGTAGTAAAGATTATATGATCATAATCCCTTTTGCTCAATAAAGATTCAATACATTCAAAGAACGGTTCAGGTTTTAGGACCATCCCCGGTCCGCCTCCGAAAGGCTTATCGTCTATCTGCTTATGCTTATTGAAGGCATAATCTCTCAGGTTATGAATATGATAAGCGACTTTCCCTTTATCTTCAGCTCTTTTCAGGATACTGCTATTTAAAGGACTATAAAAAAAATCCGGAACAGCCGTAATTAAATCAATTCTCATCTTCGTAAATTCCGCTACCCGGTTTCAGGATCAATACTTTTCCAGCCGGATCAAATTTTTCAATATAATCTTTTACAGCCGGGATTAAAATTTCGGTGCCGCCCGCTTCTTCAATTACATAAACGTCATTTGCAGGATAAATAAGAACATCTACAAGCACTCCAAACTTCCGATCGTTTCTATATACTTCGCTTCCAATGAGATCGTGGATAAAAAAATAACCATCGGGAAGTTTGACAAGATTATTTTTATCCACATAAATTTCTTTTCCCACCAGAATCCTGGCTTCGTTTTCGTTGTGGAAGCCTTTGAATTTTAAAAGAATCCCGCTTTTGCGGGATTGGCGTTTTACTTTTTCGACAAGAAATATTTTTTTTTCTCCGAAAAAATCAATAAAAACTTTTTTGAGCTTAAAAAAACGCTCCGGGAAATCGGAATAAGATAGAATCTTCAGGAATCCGTCTTTTCCATAGGCAGAGACAATTTTTGCAATAAGGAAGAAATCATCCACATTATTGGATTTAGTCCAGTATTTCCAGGATTGCCCTTTTCCCTTCTTTAGCAGCAATTGCAGTCAGAAGAGTTCTCATGGCTTGAGCCGTCTTCCCTTGTTTTCCGATAACTTTACCGACATCATCCGCTTGTACTTTCAAGGAAAGAACAACTTTCTTGTCTTCCGGAGTTTTCTCGTCAATCACAACTCCCTCAGGATGATCTACAAGGTGCTTGGCAATGAATTCAATGAACTCTTTCATAGAAAGAAGCCTCCTATAATTAGAGCACGGGAGCTTAAGCAATAATGTACAGAACAACTTCGGCGGAAAATATTTTTACCGATAGGAATTAATTATTTTTCACCGGAAGATGTATCTTCAGAAGCAGCGCCCTTTACTTCTGCTGTACTTTTTTCAATTTCTTCCTTGCCGGTTTCCTGCGATTGCTTTTTCATCGATTTCTTTTTTGAAGCTCTGCTCTTCACTTTAGCCTCTCGCAACTTACCCCAATTTTCCAACTCAACCGCTATTTTCTCTTCTGGTAATCCTTTTCGAAGCAATTCTCTTTTTAACAATAATCCTTTCTGCTGCAGCAGGCTCTTTACGGTAAAGGTCGGCTGAGCACCGACATTAAGCCAATACATTGCCCTATCTTCTTTTATATCCAGGGTATGAGGATTGGTTAACGGATTATATAAACCAATAGCTTCCAGAAATTTACCATCACGCGGCGATCTGGAATCTGCAGCAACTACCTTATAGATGGGCTGCTTTTTCTTTCCCATTCTTCTTAATCTCAGCTTAACGGCCAATTTAATTTAACCTCCAATACTTATTCTAATTAATTATTAAAATCGCCTGCCCGGATGCATATTATTAATCATATGCCTGCTGAAGCCTTTCTGATTTATCATGCTCATCATCCTCAGCATTTCATTAAACTGCTTAATCAGCCTGTTCACATCTTGGATCGAAGTTCCGCTTCCTGCAGCAATTCTTTTCCGGCGGCTCCCGTTTAATACTTTAGGAGTTCTCCTTTCCTCAATGGTCATTGAATTAATAATTGCCTCTATTTTAACCAATGCCTTGTCATCAATTTGAGTATTTTTAACCTGTGCACCAATGCCAGGAATCATACTAATCAAAGATGAAAGAGAACCCATTTTCTTGATTGCTTTAATTTGCTTAAGAAAATCTTCAAAATCAAATTTATTTTTACGAAGTTTTTCCTCCAGCTTTTCAGCTTCGGATTCATCAAAATTAAGCTGGGCCTTCTCCACCAAAGAAACAATATCTCCCTTACCCAGTATTCTGGAGGCAAGCCTATCGGGATAAAAGCTCTCCAAATTGTCTAATTTTTCCCCATTACTGATGAATTTAATCGGTTTTCCGACCACAGCACGGATAGACAAGGCAGCCCCGCCGCGTGTATCTCCGTCCAATTTTGTAAGGGCAATCCCATCATAGTCTACCTTTTCATTGAAAGCTTTTGCCGAATTGACCGCATCCTGCCCGGTCATTGCGTCTACAATAAATAATATTTCGGTAGGCTTTATAATTTCCTTAATATCAGCTATTTCGGTCATCATGGCTTCATCAATGTGAAGACGGCCGGCAGTATCCATAATTACAGTATTCAGGCCTTTTTCCCGGGCAAATGAGATCGATTCGGAAGCAATTACTCTTGGATTAGTTTCACCTAAAGAAAAAACAGGGACATTAATCTGTGCTCCAAGGATCTTGAGCTGTTCAATTGCGGCCGGACGGTAAATATCGGCAGCGGTTAAAAGCACTTTCCTTCCCTGATCGCTTAATTTCTTAGCAAGCTTAGCAGCGAATGTTGTTTTACCCGAACCTTGAAGCCCGACCACCATAAATATACTAACTCCGGAACCTGATATTTTAATTTCATTATGGCTACCCCCCAGCAGATCCGTAAGCTCATCAAAAATTATTTTCGTAATCAATTGGCCCGGGGTAATAGATGAGATAACTTCGGTACCTAAAGCCTTAGCAGATACTTTATCGATAAAATCTTTTGCAACCTTATAATTTACATCCGCATCCAGAAGAATACGCCTGAACTCCCGGAGTGAATCGGAAATATTCTTTTCGGTAAGCTTTCCCTGTCCGCTAACCTTTTTTAAAACCGAATTTATTTTTTGTGTTAAATCTTCCAGCATTTTTTTTATTACTCAGTCTTTAAGGCATTTGCGCCGGAGACTATTTCCAGAATTTCCTTGGTAATTGCGGCTTGTCTTTCCTTATTATATTTGAGCTGCAGGGTCCGTATCAGCTCCTTTGCATTTGTGGTTGCATTATCCATTGCAGTCATTCTTGCTGCCAACTCGGCCGCATTTGATTCAAGCAGGATCCGCCAGATCTGAGCACGCAAATGTTTAGGAAGAAGGTAGTTGAAGATAAATTGTCTGTCGGGCTCATAAATATAATCTATATTTTTTTCCTCAGCCGAATTATTGTCCAAAGGAAAAGGAAGAAACTGCTCAACCCGGATTTTCTGCTGAATTATGGATTTAAACTCATTATAAACTAGAATTACCCTGTCAAAAATTCCATTAAGAAAATTCCCGGTAATTTCGTCGGTGATTAAAAGTGCATCCTCAAATTTCAATTCCGAAAAGATTCCGATTTTTTTCGCCGAAATATTAGAATTTCTTTTTGAAAAAAACTCTGCCGCTTTCCTGCCAATACAAAAAATATGCACTTGGGAAGCAGTATTAGAATACTCGTCAAGCTGTTTGATCGATTCCTTTATAATATTAGCATTAAAGGCACCGCATAATCCTCTATCCGCGGTGACAACAACAACGGCTGTATTTTTAGCTTCCCGCCGGCTCAGATAAGGATTTGACTTCAAATCTTCTTCGGTGATTAGATGAGCTAAGGTTTCAGATATTTTCCGGGCATAAGGCCGTGCATTGACAACCCGCTCCTGCGCTCTTCTCAGCTTTGCGGCAGCAACCATTTTCATTGCTTTTGTAATCTGCTGAGTGTTCTGCACGCCTTTAATCCGAGCCCTTATATCCCGCAGTGTAGCCATTTAAAATCTTCCATAAAACATTAATATAAAGATATTCATTCCTGATCCGGATTATCCGCTTTTCTTAAATGTGCCTAAGAATTCATCCGCAGCTTTTTTAATATCCTTTATCAAGGAATCGTTTAAATCTTTTTCTTTCTTAATTGATTCAAAAATATTGTTGTACTTTAATTCAATATATTCCAGGATTTCCTTTTCAAACTTTTTAATTTCGCTTACAGCTAAAGAATCGAGATACCCGTTAGTGCCCAGGAAAATGCTGATTACCTGGCGTTCTACGGGCATAGGCGAATATTGTCCCTGCTTCAAGAGCTCGACTAGTCTTGCTCCCTTGGCAAGAATTCGGAGAGTTACCTTATCTAGGTCGGAACCGAATTTTGAAAAAGCTTCCAGCTCCCTATATTGTGCAAGGTCTGTTCTCAAGGTTCCCGCTACTTTTTTCATTGCTTTAATCTGGGCATTCCCCCCGACACGGGAGACAGAAATACCGACGTTGATTGCAGGCCTTACGCCTGCATTAAACAAGTTCGATTCAAGATAAGTCTGGCCGTCAGTAATAGAAATGACATTAGTAGGAATATAAGCAGATACATCTCCCTGCTGAGTTTCAATTATAGGAAGCGCAGTAAGACTGCCGCCGCCGAGCTCATCGCTTAATTTTGAAGCTCTCTCAAGCAGCCTTGAATGGAGATAAAAAACGTCGCCGGGATAAGCTTCCCTTCCAGGAGGTCTTCTCAGGAGCAGTGATAGTTCTCTATATGCTGCCGCTTGCTTTGAAAGGTCATCGTAAATGACAAGTGCATGTTTTCCGTTATCCCGGAAATATTCGCCGAGTGTTGCTCCGGAATAGGGCGCGATAAACTGAAGAGGAGCGGGAACCGAAGCGGCTGCGGAAATAACCGTGGTATAATCCATTGCCCCATGTTCTTGAAGTTTGGCAACTACCTGGGCAATAGTCGAGCTTTTTTGCCCTACAGCAACATATATACAATATACAGGCTTAATCCCTAATTTTTTAGCGTCTTCAGAATGAGTATATTTTTGATTAATTATAGTGTCAATTGCTACTGCAGTTTTACCTGTTTGACGATCGCCGATAATTAATTCTCTTTGACCGCGGCCAATTGGTATCATCGCATCAATGGCGGTAATGCCTGTCTGAAGAGGTTCTTTAACCGGCTGCCTTTGAATTACTCCGAGGGCTTTTCTTTCAATCGGCAAAAATGTACTTGTGTTAATAGATCCCTTTCCATCGATAGGGAGCCCTAAAGGATTGATTACTCTTCCAAGCATTTCTTGACCGACTGGAAGCGAGGTAACCCGTTTTGTTCTTTTAACAGTATCTCCTTCCTTAACCAAAGTCGATTCGCCAAAAAGAACACATCCGACACTGTCTTCCTCAAGGTTCAGCACCATACCAAAGACATCATTCGGGAACTCAACCAATTCGCCGGCCATTACTTTTGATAAACCATAAACTCTCGCAATTCCGTCTCCAACCTGAAGCACCGTTCCGACATCATAAATATCAACTTCGCTTTCGAACCCGGATAATTGTCTTCTTATTATTGCCGATATTTCATCCGGCCTTACTTCAGCCATTATAATTTCCTTTAATCAATTTGTTTGTCCGATATAGATGCTGCTTTCCAGCAGCCGGTTTCTAAGAAGATCAAGCTGATGCATGATGGAAGCATCATAAACAGTATCATCAACCTGAGCAATGAAACCTCCAACCAAGGATTTATCGATCTGAAAAATTAATCCTACTTTTTTCTTCAAAAGGCTTTCAAGTCTTTCTTTAAGCTTTTTTTTCTGTTCATTTGTAAATTCATAAGCCGTTTTAACCGAAACATTGACAAAGCCGATATATTCATTCCTCAGCTTTAAAAAAGCCGAAGTTATACCCAATAGAAGATTTTCCCTGTTCTTATCAATTACAAACCTTATGAATTTTCTTGTTTCGGGATTTGCCTTGCTTAAAATTTCATCCAGGATAGATGCTTTGGACTGAGGTTTAATGACAGGGCTTTCCAATAAATTCCTCAATGAAGCATTTTGCTCAATAGCAGACTTCAGCATTTCCATATCATTCAATACTGCATCCAGGATTTTCTTTTCTACTGCCAATCCAAGCAGAGAGGAAGCATACCTGTATGAAACTTTAGAATCGATCATATTAATTTTTGGTTATCTCATCAATATATTTATCGGTAATCTTTTTGTGAGTCTGCGGGTCCAGCTTTTCGCTAAGCAGCTTTTCTGCAGCCTGAAGGGCAATATCGGCAATCTGATTTTTAAGCTCGCTGAAAGCTGCATCTTTTTTCCTCTCGATTTCCGCGGCTGCATCTTCAATAATCTTTTTAGATTGTTCTTTCCCTTCCATAAGTATTTGGTTCTTCATCTTCTCCGCATATTCCCTGCTCTGCTCAATTAACTTCCTCGACTCATCTTCGGCTCTTGCCAGATTTGCCTTATTTTCATCCAGAATTTTCTGTGCATCACTTTTAGCTTTTTCAGCCTTTTCAATTGATTCCCTTATTGATGCTTCTCTCTGATCTAGAGCGCTTAAAATAGGTTTCCATGCGACTTTTTTAAGTATAAACAAAAGTATCAAAAAAGTAACGACAGTCCAGAAGATTAATCCAGGGTTCACATCAATAAGGCTGCCCCTGCCTTCAGGGGTAAAAGCAAGGATATTATAAAACATATTACT
>DATKLQ010000383.1:0-7578 GCA_035542335.1 Ignavibacteriaceae bacterium
TTAAATTTATTTAGTAGAAGCCGTTCAATCGATGGAGAATATTCGGGAAGCTGGGTATTATCAAAAACGACTATTCCGCCTTCGGCTAATCTTTGCACTGCATACTTTATGCAGTTATTCCGATCCCTGCCGTCAATTATAACTATATCGTATAATGTATTATCATTTAGAATTTCTTTAGCATAGTCTCCGTCTTCTTTCAGCTCACGGAAACTAATAGTACAGTTGGAAGGGGCTTTCTTAGATATCAGATCAAACCAGTCTTTATCATGCTCCACCGATTTAACCGATTTCACTCTTTTTGCATACCATAAAGTTGAATTGCCGGATCCATATTCAAAAACTTTGAAATGAGATTTAAGCCTAGGTTCTATAAATTTTATAAAAGAATAAGTATTCCAGGGAATCGGATTTCCATCTTTATCTATTGACTGCTTCCGTCTGAAGCTTTTATACCACCCGTTCTCCTTAAGTTCTCCGGTCATCATCAGCTGCAGAGGACCGGCAAGACCGGCTGAATTTAATATTTTCCAGATCAGATCTTTAATCATTCTGGTTATGTTTTTCTCTTTATTCATTGATCTTAATTTCTCTTTTCCCGGAAGCTAGTGCGTCGAATGAAAATGATTTTAAATTTTCCCCCCACTTGGCAGGATTTTTCCACTTTAAATAAAATCCTTTTATTCTTATCAATTCTATCGGCTCATAAAACTTGAGGAAGTAAAGTATTAATGGAAATACAATTAATGCCGATGTTTTTAATGTCAATCTGATTGAGAGGGATCCGGCATTAAAATATGAGGCCGCCGAATAAAGGAAAATACCTACTGCAAGAACCTCGGCAATTTTTATGTTCTCAAAAGGAATTTTATAAGCAAGATTCCCATAGTAATATGATATTAAGTATAAAAAAACAAATGAAATAAGTCTTGTATAAGTCGCTGCCATCATTCCAAACTTCGGAATGAATATTATATTCAACGCAATATTAATTGCCGCAGCCGCAACAGTTGTATAAGCTACATATTTGGTTTTTTTATTGAGGTACATCCCCAGAGAAGAAACAATCCTCATTCCGAAAAAAACGGAAGCTAAAGTTATTACCGGCACCACTTCATAAGAAGGCCAGAAGGATTCCTTTTGTGCAAGAAACTTTATTGCCTCTTTACTGAATAAAGCAATTCCCAACCCAATCCATGAAAGGCCGAATGTAAGATATGTCAATAATTTGCTGTAGTACCTTTTATCTCCGGCCTTTCCAAACATTTTGTAAGCCTGCGGTATAAGAGTAAGCGATAAAGGTACAATTACAAACATGTTTAAAACTCCTGCTACCCGGTACCCCAGATCATACAGTCCGACCATTTCATTATTTAGAAAATATTTTATAATATATCTGTCGCTGAGGTTAAGCAGCATCATTGCCAAAGAGCCGAAAATAAGAGGAACACCGAACTGTACGGCAGTGTTTAATGCAGCCGAATTAAATTTTACCGACATTTGGTTGATCAGCATCGGAATTAAAATCGCTAGAACAACAATTTCGGAGATAAGATATGCATAGAGAATTCCGTCTACATTCATCTTTTTAACTGCGACAAAAAATATTACGAAGCCAATCGTAAGCAGGAGTTTAAAAATTCCGGCAATTGTATAGATTCCCGATTTCTCTTCGGCCCTCAGCTTATTTAGAAGGATATTATTTAATATTCTGAATGAAATTACGTATAAAGTAATTCTTAAATAGAAGTAATACCGGGCCGGATCATCCATTAATGCAGCTATTGAGGGAAGAAGAAACTCGCCGGCTATGGTAAACAGGACGCAGATCAAAAAGGATATAGAAAAAATGGTAAAAAGAATTTCTTTCTTTTTTCCCGCATATTCATCCATATTATTCATCATCACCAGGGACTGAGCAAGCCCGAGGTTAATTAGATCAACAAGGATAAGAATTGTTACCTCGATAACTCCAAGAATACCAAAATCACCTAATGATAAATAAGCGGAGTAAATGGGGAGTAAAATGACGCCGCTGGCCTTTGTGGCGATATTGTTTATGCTGTATATGAGAGTATGTTTAAAAAAATATTTAAGGTTTTGAAGCAAGGCTAACTATTAATTTCATTTTGGATTGGATGATTCTTATTACCTCTGAATATCTTCAATATTAGAAGATATATTAATACTATTACTATAGAATAACTGAGTACAAATACAATATCTTTCGAAATGAAAAAGCTCTCAGGTGCATAATAAAATTTCACGGCATGCTTTCCCTTTGGGACCATAATTCCCATAAAGCCGTGATTTACTTTATAGATTTTTGTTTTATTTCCGTCAATTTCGGCTTTCCATCCGGGCATTACATAATTAGTCCCGAAAAACAAAAAATTATTGCCGCTTGCCGAAACTTCTGCCTGCAAATTATCTTCCTTGTAGTTAATAATTTTTATATAAGCGCTGGAATCAGGGGGGTTAGTCTTTAATTTCCCTTCTTCCAAAAAAGCAACATGCATAGGATCGAAGGAATTGCCCTTTACCATATTTAATATATCAGATGCAGGTTTTACCACAATGCTGTCGACAAAGTAAAGACGCGGAAGAGCATTCCCGTTTTTGTATAAGAAGGTTTTATTTCCCCCTCCAATTTTTTCGAATCCCGGTACGCGTACTTCATTATCGGTAATTATATATTTTACATTCAGCATTCTCCATAAGGCGGGATTTACCGGGCCGACGACATCCATGTAATCCTGGTAAGCTCTTGGTTTAATTCCGGAATAACCGTACATATCTTCCATTAGAAAGTATGCAGTGAAATTTGAATTTTGGTTTATCGATCCTAATGAACCGTCCTGCTTCAAGTTTAAGATTCTGAAAGGGTCTTTATCATTCTGTCTTTTAATTTCGGAAATATATGCAGGTTCCTTAAATAAATTGTCTATTTGAGGAGTGTCCACATAATGCATTCCGCGTGCGTCTATTCTCCAAAGATCAATTAAAGTAACGATAATGGCAGCCGCAATGAAGATGTCGGAACTTAATTTTGATTTCAGGTAAGCATATCCGCACCAGAATACTATCGAAACAAAAGCAAATGCAAAAATCAGATCGGATGTGAACATTTGCGACATATAATCGGCAAGAGCCGTAAACTGCTGTGCATATTGAGGACGTGCCTGACTTATTGATGCCGCATAATCATTTACTCTCCCTGTAAACCAGCCTGAAAAAGCCCCGTTAAAAATTAAAACAATCCCGAAAATTATTGTTAAGCCGATCGATATTTTCTTCAGAAGGGCGGTTAGTTTCATATCCTTTTCTTTTTTTGCGGCAACTATCTTCATGAGTCCAAGCCCAGCAAGTATTGGAACAGTTAATTGTACCAAAACCAGGATCATCGATGGAACTCTGAACTTATTAAAATAAGGCAGATTATAAAATAAAAAATCAAACACTATTGGAAAGTTTTTCCCGAAGGAAATTAAAATAGAAATGCCAGTCAAAATGGTAAGAAATTGAACAAATGGCTCCTTCCATCTTGTAATAATCGCAAAAAGTGCAAGAAAAATAACCGCAATACCCATGTATCCTACTGCCACATCTACATATGACATTTGTCCGAAATATGTATTTACTTCAACAGGCTGATTATTAGTGAGAGGACCTTTGTAAGTTGAATTGCCGAAACCGAAAAAAGATGGAATAATAAAAGTGGCGGTTTCTTCGGGTGAAAATGACCAGTCTGTATGGTAAGCATAATAGTTGCTTTTAGTTTGAACCTCATCCTGTCCTGATGCTGTTTTATCTAGAATACTTTCAGTCCCCCGAGTAGAATAAGGAGTATATTCGAGAATCTGTGTAATGTTATCTAATTGAATTGCTAAGGCTATTACAGCTGATAGAGCAAATATCCCTGCAGATATTAATAGGTTATTTCTTAATTGTACTTCTTTCTTTATTAGATGCCTTACTAAGAAATAAATATAGTAAATTAAAACTGCAAACAGGATATAAAAAATAATTTGTACATGAAATCCCTGTATCATTAATTGAATGGTGACCGTCAGAAATAATAAATCTGGTAAATAATCTCTTAACCTTCTTTTCTCCTGCATCCTCAGCAGGAAAAGAAAGATTAATGGAAACATCCAGAGAGAAACAGGTTTGGTTACATGCCCAATAAAAAGGAATACAATAATTCCGGTGCTGAATATGGTTGCCACCGCAGAAAATAAGCTTGTCAATGTATTTTTAGTAAGATGTTTAACCAGGAAGAATGTTGTAATTCCTAACAATATGTAGTAAAACATCCATTGAGCATAAGGTAGATCATATATTGATTTAATATTTAAAAGAAAAACAATAAATCCGGCAATAAATATCAATCCAAGAACTGTAAATAAGATTATCCTTTTATTTTTTGTAAGACGCTTCTCCAGAACGTATGCACCTAATACTATTAAAATGCAGGGGATAAGCCATTTAGTGAAAATCCATCGAATAAAGGTAATTCCTACATAAATTAAATTAAACCATTTGAACTCTGTGGCGGTTGCATAAGCCGGCATACCGCAAAAAATTAAAGGATTCCAAAGTGTATATCCATCCCTCTCTTTCTCAACATAGCTTTTCATTGCTTTGCTTGCAAAAATATCCCCCGATTGAAAAGTTTTATTGCCGAAATAGAGGTCTTTGAAGAAGAAAAGGAAGAGAAAAAGAATTATAAATATAATTATTGGAATATGGTATTTCTGCGGAATTTCCACAAAATTGAAACTGTTAAAAAAGCTTTTTTTTGCTTTTACTATTTTGGAAGGCCGTTCAATTTTTTTCTTACTCATTTTTTATAATCCTCAGGGTAGATTTACTTAATTTATTTTTTTTGAGCAATCAAATTAATTCCGGAACCTTTTTTATTAAAGGAATAATAATCAGCCGCCATAAAGAGAAAAGTAAACGGCAAAATTAATAAATAATAAAAAGGCAGCAATATAAAAAATATTCTGGATGCATTGAGCGACAGCATAGGGTATTTAATTCCAAGGCGCCATGCGATGTTACCCCATCGGCCGTATGTATAGGTAAACTTGTATATGCCAAATCCCGCGGAGTTCAACTTGGATTCCAAATCTTCCTTGGAGTAGCCGCTGCGCGCATGTTCAGCTATAAAGCTTTCATCATCTTCCGCATGAGCATCGCTACCCCCTAAATTGGATGGGGTATTTATTATAAGAAATCCGCCGGGCACTAATGCTTTATAAAAATTTTCGAATACTTTTATATCTTCTTCAATGTGCTCCATAACATCGATGCTTATGATTAGATCAAATCTGTTTTCATAATCTATTTCGGTCAGATCTTCAATTCCAAAACTTATGGTATTAATATTTTTTTTCTTATAAAAATCCCTTGCATCTTCAATCCAGTTTTTCTTTATATCCACAGCATAAATTCTGCACGGCATCAAATTTTTAAGCATAAAATTTGAATATTGTCCGTAACCGGTTCCGGCATCGCAAATTTGAATCTCTTGGCTGCCGAATTTATTCCTAAGATTCCGAAGCTCGCGCTTTACATACCAGGCTCTAAGGAACATTATATCCAGAATTTTATAGAAAAGAATCCTGGCCGGGGGAAATCTTTTAATTATCTTGGAAAAAATGTCTTTTATAGGATCGTATTGCATTAAGATTTATTATTAAAGAGGAGAAACGAGATGATTTGCTGAAATAATATGCAATATGGATTTTAACCCCTATCTTTAATTATGTATTCCTTCTCATCCTGAAAACTATGTACAAACATTTCGCCAAGAAGTCCTACCGAGAAAAATTGAACACCCACAATAATTAATAAGATACCGAGAAAAAGCATGGGGCGGTTACTAAGATAATGGCCGGATATCCAAAGGTAAGTCAAATAACCGTTTACAATTAAGCCCAGCAGGAATGCAAAGGCCCCGAAAAATCCAAAGAAATGCATGGGGCGTTTTATATATCTTGTGGCAAAAGTAACAGTAATCAAATCAACAAAACCTTTAAAAAACCTTGAAGTGCCGAACTTCGTTGTACCGTATCTGCGCGGATGATGTACTACAACAACTTCACCGACCTTAAATCCCTGCCAGTAAGCCAAAACCGGTAAATACCTGTGAAGTTCTCCGTAAACTTTAAGATCGTTTGTTACTTCTTTGCGGTATACTTTCAGACCGCAGTTGAAATCGTGAATTTTAATCCCGCTGAATATCCTTGTAACTAAATTGAAAAATCTTGAGGATATTTTCTTTATGAAAGGATCATATCTCTTCTTCTTCCAGCCGGAGACCAAATCATATCCCTCTTCTATTTTTCGTATAAGGTTCGGAATTTCAGCCGGATCATCCTGAAGATCGGCATCCATCGTCACTACTAAATCCCCGTCAATATTCATAAATCCTACATGCAACGCTGCAGATTTCCCGTAGTTTTTTCTAAAGCTTATATATTTAAATCTTCTGTCCTGCCTGCAGACTTCTTTAACGGCAAAAAGAGAATTATCCGTGCTCCCGTCGTCGACAAATAAAACTTCATAGTTAATATTGAGCGGTTTTAGTGCTTTGCGGATTTCATGAGACAGAGGGTTTATGGATTCTTCCTCATTAAAAAGAGGTATGACAAGGGAGATTTTCCTGAACGTTTGCCCCTCGGCAAAACCCGGCTTAGATCGTGGGAAATATCTTCTTCGTTTATTGTAGTAGTGTTTTTTATTATGAGATCTATAATCGCTGCTTTGTTCTCTTGGTTTTTCCTGCGAATTTATTTTCTCATCACTCCCTGCAGCCGACTCTTCGCTTAAATTCTTATCTTCCAAAATCTTTTCCGGATTTAATTGAAATTAGCTCATCAAATTAATCCATTGAGAAGTTAAATACAATTAAGGAATTAAAACCCGGTTTTAAGCAAATCAGTTTAAAATCAGATCTATTTAAGATTTATAAGAACTTAAAGATCTTCGGCCAAAATTTTTTCGTTAGAAATGCATTTAAGTGATATAAGAATTAAGTAATTATAATCTTGACTTTTTTGTACAGATTCATTACGTTTAATATTCAAATTTGAATCGATTTACTCAAGGATCAAAATGAGCACAACCGAAGTTACGAAAATAGAAGAACTTGCAAACACAGAATATAAATACGGATTTGTAACCGAAATAGAAGCCGAAACCTTTGCAAAAGGCCTTAATGAAGGGATAATCCGGCGGTTATCTGCTGTTAAAAACGAGCCTGATTGGATGACTGAATGGAGATTAAAGGCTTATAACCAATGGCTCACTATGAAGGAACCCCACTGGGCAAATGTAAAGTACTCCCCTATTGATTACCAGAATATTTCATATTATTCCGCTCCGAAAAAAAAGCCCGAGCTGAAAAGCCTTGGTGAAGTTGATCCTGAACTTTTAAAAACCTTTGAAAAGCTTGGGATTTCGCTGGAAGAACAGAAAAGATTATCAGGAGTTGCCGTTGATGCGGTTTTTGACAGCGTTTCGGTCGCAACTACTTTTAAGGAAAAATTAGCAGAGCTTGGCATTATC
>DATKLQ010000384.1:0-4488 GCA_035542335.1 Ignavibacteriaceae bacterium
ATCAATAGAATCGGCTTGATTATCTTTCTTTGCTTTTAATCTTACAATATAAGTTACGTCTTCCTTCCAATATCTTCCTACTAATCTTATTAATCCTTTATCAAGGTCTTTTACAAATTCATTTCCATTCCAAACCGGCTTTTCGGTTTCCCAATATACTCCCAGCTTATCCCCTTTAACAATAGTAACCGGATTAACTCCCCAAACATCTTCTGTTAGTCCCCCATTCCAAAGGTATGGTCCGGATAATGTATCAATATGCAGTTTACCATTTAAATACCTGGCTTGATAATACTTTGTCTCCCCAAGCAGAATTTCATCTTCAGTTTTCTCTACCTTTCCTTTCCCCTTTACATTCTTTTGCTCTTCCATCTCATTCAATGAACAGCTTGAACTATCCTCCGGTGCCAACATGTTTTTACTCATTCCTGTTTCCTTTACCGCCGACATAGATTTTGCCTGCTCCTTCATCTCCCTCATTATATCCGTTCTGCTCCTTTTTATCACTCCTGTTGAGTCTGAAACAGGCGTTTTACCATACGATAATAAATTCTCCCAGTTATCAATGTACCCTGCTTGTATTATTATATCCCCGCTGTCGGCAGAGGAATCGGCAACAAAATAGATTGGTGCGGACTGATCAACACCCCAGAAGTATGATCCCTGCTCACAATATTCACTTCCCTCCCATAATCTGCAAAATGATATATTTCCCAATGCACAACCCTCAACCAATCCGATCTCAAATATCTCCTCGGGCGGACAATCCTCAATCGTCCCGTCAAGGTTTCTCTTCTGTATGATTATCTTGGCCGTATCTCCCGGAGCTATCCGATCAGGTTCTATGGTTACTTTTATAGGCGGCGGTTTTATAATTAGCACCTTATCCGCAGACGGTATTTGAGCATCGGTGCAGCTAAGCCTGATTATTATGCTGTCGACTCTCTCGGGTGTCACTCCGTCTGCTATATAGCTGAAGTATGAATCCCCGCATGACTGACCTGGTCCCTCCGTATACTGCTCCATGCTATCTAAGCTTTTTCCTATCTCTCCCGTATTATAGTTATACAGATCCCCGTATTCTCCCCCTTTGATTATCTCTGCACTGAATCTTTCGCTCAGCGGCGTGCAGTAATTGCATTCTACATTCGTGTAGCCGTATTCTTTCATTTGGAGCTCTTCTCCATTGTATAACGTATCATCACCGTCATATACTTTTGCTTTTATACAATATCTATTCCTTGGATATATTCTTACAGTATCCATCCTTATCAATCCTCCCCACTCAGCCTGAACTTTTACCACTCTGCTCTCCTCTCCATTAAATATTACATCCTGGCGGAATCTTATATGGCTGTCGTAATCACTCTTTAGAACAGTTAGGTTGTCTCCCCGGGGCTCATATGTATTTTCCCCAGTACAGTAATAAAAGGAAGTATATTCTCCTCCCTCAACTATTGAAAGATTTATAGGCTCCGTCGAAACATTCCATGATATCCCTCTTTCACAGCTATTGTATGTTGATATTTCCGCAATTGTTCCCCACTGATAGCAGAGATTTTTATTGTATTGGGGAAACTTGAAGTAATAGTTTGAAATTAATGAAGGAGTATAATCAACATCGAACCCGGCCCAGGAAAGGCTGCCGGGATTGAACTCTGTTAGAACAGATGCGCTCCCGCTTTTTACAACTGCGCCGTTAAGCAATACCTGGTATGTAAAATTCACCCTCTGGTTTTCGATCCTTGTACCCTCGACCCGGAAGCGGTATGCTCCCGCCTGTGCAGTATCTATCCTCAAGCAGATATCTCCATCCCTTTCCGAAACAGAGATAACGTTCCTGCATGGAATTATCTGTGTATATACTAATCCGCCGACAGTCAGGTTATCCCAATGAAGATTAAAAGTTATTGTATTTATGGCTGCTGCAGAGCTTACAATTGGATATTCTTTAGGTTCTATCTCAACTCTTTCTTTTATAGTTACCTGGGTAAATACGGTCTGTCCGGCTATAATTATAAAGACAAAAGAAAAGATCCCTTTTTTCATTCTGTGCCCCCGGATGAATCTTAAGAGAGGTTCCTTTTGTTTTCCTATGGAAGGCTTTACCCCTTGAGATGAAGCTTTGCAAAGCCCGCAGTTCTTTACGAAGAATGAATATTCAGCAGTTAAATGGAAAAACATCGAAAGGATTCCCCTTAACCAATGAAAGTTTTTATTTTACTCTTTTAACTTAATGTAATCAATCAATAAAAGTCAATAGGATCACAAAATATTTTTTATCCGATTGAATAAACTCTCTATTATTTGGAAAATTTATGCAGGAAGATACCGGGCGCCGGTTTATGTTTGATGGATGATGGTTGATGGGAGTGGAGGGATGCCGGATACCGGGTGAGGATAACGGAAGGTCATTGGTCATTTTGATGAAATAGCATAGCGAATTATAATTATGAGATTGATTATTTATAGAAGAAAAGTTAATTTCTTATGAAACATTTTTAACTCCCCTACAAATCTTCTAATAAACGGCGGGGGTAATGCTGAGATAAATGAGGGAAAAGGCATTGCCGGCAGTATTGATGTATGCCTGATATTTCTACATAATCATTTACGGCTAGCGGACGGAAGGAAATTGATCTATTCAATTTACTAAAATGCCGGTAACCAAATTTATTAGGTGAAATCATGGGAAAGAAGATTATTCTGTATCTATTCCTTTCTGTAAATTTTGGGATTTGCAATAATGATTACAGGAAAAGCGAGTATGAAATCAGTCTCCCTGAAGGCTGGATTGAAGTGTCAAAGGAGACAGCAGACTTTTTGATTGCCGAAGAGAACTTTCCGTCAAAGACGCCTGCTTATGAGAAGTATGATTATTTATATGAGCTAAAATCAAATGATACTTTATTTACTTTTCCATATATCTTAATTCAGATAAATAACAGCGAGAGGCTGACTAAAAGGGAATTAAAAAATTACGGCTCAAAATATTTTAAATATGATGCTGCTACAAACTATTTATGGAAGTACGGCGATTCAACACTGGAAGTAATTATCCCGACTGAAAAAGGGACAATAAATATATTCTGTTATTCATCAAAGGAAAAGTTTCAAAACAGCAAAGAAGAGTTTAAAGATATAGTGAACTCTATTTTTATAAATCCTAAAATAAAATACAGCAGCAACTTTATTCTTGAGATCCCGATATTAAAAGAGATCATCTACTCATTCAATAAATTAAACTTATTCTTTTTAGCTGTTATTATTTTTTTACTCTCAGCAAGAAGAATCAAACATAAAAAAGCCGCATAAGAAACGATCGGGCAAACCCTCTAAAGGGAGTAATTATTTGAAAATAGAACGAATTATAAATCTTATAGTTCATCCTCTACAAGGATGACAGCTTCTTTTAAGAGCTTTTTTTACAATAGTTAAACTTCTACGAAGTTATTTTTCGATTTGTTTTTCGCAATAAATAATTTATCAAAATATTTCCGGCTGCCTGTCTCGCCATGACGTCCTGACAAGGCGGGCGGGTTAAGCGCAGGCCGTTAGGCCTCGCCAGCAAGTTCAGATACAAGGCAAAGAAAATAACATGGCCCCGTCTGTCGTCAGCATACTAATCAAGACCGCTGTCACCCATACCGTTACTTATTTTATCGCGGGCGTGTTGGCGTTCACGATTTTCGATTACCCCCATCTGTTTGCACAGACGGAATTGCGGTACATCATGCGGCCAACGTCCCACCCTTTAGTTAGGTTGGGACTTCTATTTCAGCCATTGCGAGGCGTCATCTTTGGCATTGCGTTCGTTATTCTTCGAGACTCATTCTTCGCGAACAGCAATGGGTGGCTTCTGATGTGGATCGTGTTGATCTGCCTGAGTGTTCTTTCGTCGTTTGGACCGACTACGACGTCGGTTGAAGGCATGCTCTTTACGAGGCTACCGTTTCGCATTCATCTCATCGGTCTTCCGGAGGTGCTACTGCAGTCGTTTCTACTTTCATTTGTGGTGTATCATTGGGTGAACAGCCCGGAAAAGCACTGGATTAGCTGGGCGATGTGGGCGGTCTTTGTAATCGCGGTCAGCGCACCGCTACTTGGTTTTCTAAAGAATAGAAATGCTCCTGAAAGTTGATGCCGCCCAACAAGCGCGTGCAGTCCGACGCCGCTCCGCGGCCTGGTATCGACGCAAAATTGATAATGTAACGCGGCTGGAATTGAGGCCGATCTCGGAGAACTCGCGGCGCGGCTGACGCGCAGGGCGTTATGTACTAAAATATATAAAATGAAAATAAAAATAATTATTATTGGAAATCTATATGATAAAACCACTACGTATTGAAATTCTTTTTACCGGACTCGTTCATATTGTTTGGCTTACTCTTTTAGCATTTTGTATTTCGGGAGAATCCCCCAAAATACTAATTAATTATTTAACTGAAATAAAATCCGGTACGGCATTATTTCTTTATGCTATCGTTA
>DATKLQ010000385.1:0-4277 GCA_035542335.1 Ignavibacteriaceae bacterium
AATAAAGAATATTGCCGGATGATTTGTCCACAGCACCAATAGAAAATTCCGTATCCTTCAGCCCGTTTCTCTTTGTAAAGTTAGAAAACGAATTTTTTCTTCTGTCAAACTTAGATAGCCCTTTATCAGTGCTGATCCATAAAAATCCTTTTTCATCCTCAATAATTCCATTTATTATCAGGCTAGGCAAGCCATCTTCGACATTATAATTTTTAAATTTTCCTACTGATTGATTATAACTGCTTAAGCCGCTTGTTGTACCAAACCATAGAATTCCATCACGAGTTTCGTAAATAGTTACTATTTTATTTCCTGCGATATTGTTGGTATTTAAAGAATCGGAGAGAAAGTTTTTAAATGTTTTGGTTTTCGGGTCATAACAGCTGACTCCGCCTGCATCAGTTCCAATCCATATTTTGTTTCTGCTGTCTTCGAAAATCGCCCAAATAAGATTATTTTTTATTGAATTCGGGTTTTTAGGATCGGCGAGATACCGAATAAATTGCCTTTTCTTAATATCAAAATAATTTAAGCCGTTCCAGGTTCCTACCCAAAGATTTCCTGTATAATCCCGACATAAAGAAACGATACCATTGCTGCTTAGTGAATTTGGATCTGACGATCCGATAAAATAATCGAAAGTGCCCGTGGAAGAATTGTACATGTTTAATCCACCGCCATTTGTACCGATCCAAACCATCCCCGACGGGTCTACTAGAATTTTCGATACCCTATTATTATTAATACTGCTATTTTTTTTCCGCGGATTATTGCGGTAATTAAAAACCCCGGTTTTATTATTAATAACATCCAATCCATTTTCCGTCCCGACCCAAATATTGTCTTTTTTATCCACCGAAATAGAACTAATAATTGAACTGCTCAATCCTTTTTCAGGATAAACCTTATCTTGTTTATAATAGAAAAATTTATTTGTAGACTGGGAAAACTTACTTACCCCGCCGGATGTTCCAACCCAGATCAAACCGGTTTTATCTTCGCAAATGGAATTGACGTTATTGTTAACAATACTAAAGGGCTTAAAGAGGTCATTTTGAAATCTTGTAAACGAATCATTTTCCCGATTCAATTTATTCAGCCCATTTTGAGTTCCAATCCATAAGTTTTCTAACCTATCTAAGTAAATGGTATTAACATGATCCGACGATAGGCTATTAATATCCTTAAGATCATTCTTGAAATTCCTTGTTTTGCCGGTCGCTAAATTATATTGAAAAAGTCCGTTCATTAAAGTTCCAATCCACAAATTCTCTTTATCCTGAATTATGGCAGTAATTTCGAAATTTGAAGCGGGATTATATTCGTATAATCCCGGCAAAGAATATTTAATAATTTGTCCGTCTTTTTTTATGCAGCTCAATCCGTTCCAAACCCCAAGCCAGATATTTCCTTTATCATCTTGGTAGATAAACCAAACCGTATTCTCAGATCGCTCATTGTATTCATCAGAAACTTTTTTAATCTGCAAAAAATTATCTTCATTCCTGTTGTATCTATTCAATCCATCCAAAGTACCAATCCATAAAGTACCCGATTTATCCTCAAAAACAGCCCTAACAGTATTATTACTAAGGCTGGAAGGATCATTCGGAATATTTTTATAAACAGTAAATTTTTCTGTTTTATAATCATATTTGTTTAAGCCGTCATTAGTTCCAATCCATAAATAACCTTTGCTGTCTTCAAACAATGTTTGTATAGATTGATCCGAAATACCGTCCGGATCCGAAGGATGAGGCAGATAAGTTTTGAAGTTATACCCATCATACCTGTTCAATCCGTTAAAAGTACCGAACCATAAAAATCCTCTTTTGTCCTGCAATATCTTTGTAACAACATTTAACGAGAGACCGTCTTCCGTTGTAAGATGAGTAAACTGGATGTCATTTTCCATTGCAGAATTTTCCGAGAAGATTAAAGCAAGAAAAAATAAGATATATCGGCTTTTTATTATGTACAGAATATGATTCATTAACGCTGCTCGAACATTATTTTATATGATGTACCCTGCCCAGGTTCTATTTCCAATGTTCCTTCCAGCTGAGATACAAGTGTATCAACGAGCTGCAATCCCAATGAAAGTCTTTTCTTTTCAGCAAATCCTTCGGGCATACCTACCCCATTATCACTGATAAGCAGGACTAACTTGCCGGATCCATCTTGGTTGAAACATATTTTGATTAAACCTGTTTTATTTTCAGCTTCATAGTTAGAGAAGGCATATTTCAGCGAATTTGAGATTAATTCATTAATAATCAGGCCGCAGGGTATGGCCAAATCAATGTCAATAAAAATATTATTTATATCGATAGCCAGTTTTATTACAGACTGATTAACTGCATACGATCTAAAAAGATCGGTTGTAAGGTGATTTACGTATTCTTTAAAATTAATTTTACTTAAATCGGCAGATCTGTAAAGCCGTTCATGAACAAGGGCAATAGATTTAACCCTGCTCTGGCTGTCCTTAAACATGTTTAAAGCTTCCGTATCCTTTATATTTTTGGAATTGAGATAAAGCAAGCTTGAAATTATCTGCAGGTTGTTTTTTACCCTGTGGTGAATTTCTTTTAACAGAGCTTCTTTCTCACCCAGCAGCTTAATCTTTTCACTTAAAAGATTTTCTTTTTCTTTCAGTAAATCGGCCAGCATTTTATTTCTTTTATTGATTGTCCGTATTCTTATTTTATAAACAACAGCGATCAAAAATATTAATAGAAAGCCCGAAAATATTTTAAACCATAAGGTTTGATAAAAGGAAGGAACAATTATTATTTTAATCGAGGCTGCTTTCTCACTTCTCTTATCATTATTGTTTATAGCTTTAACATAAAAAGTATAATCACCCGGGGGAAGATTGGTATAAGTTGCACTATTCCTTGTACCTACTTCATTCCACCGGTTGTCAAACCCCGATAATTTATATTTGAAATTATGTGCTTTTATATTGTAATAGTCCAGCAGGGCAAAATCTAATGTAATAACATCATCATAGGAGGGAATTTCTATACTTTTTGCAGATGTAATTGATCGGTTTAATATTGTACTCCCATCACTTGAAACAGGAACCGGCTGATTAAAAAATTTTAAATCTGTAAAAACAACAGGAACCGGAACTAATTCATCATTTATATTATTTGGATTAAAAAACACGAGGCTGTGCTTAGCGCCGAAATAAAGGATATTATTTGAGGATTTACAGACAACACGTGCTAAAAAGTCAATATCCTTTAAGCCGTTCCGTTCAGTAAAATTTGAAAATGATCCTTGTTTTCTATCAAACTTTGATAATCCTTTATCGGTACTAATCCACAAGAATCCCATTTCATCTTCTATTATACCGTTGATAAAGAGACTTAGCAATCCATCATTCATATTATAATTTTTAAATTCAGCTGTCTGCTTATTATAGCTAGACAACCCATTCGAAGTACCGAACCAGATAATTCCATCGTGAGTCTCACAAATCGAAACTATTTTATTGCTGCTAATGCTATTTACATTGGATGAATCGTAAACAAAATCTTTAAAATTTCCGGTTTCGGGATTAAAGCATCTGACTCCACCCCCATCAGTTCCAACCCACAGCATTCTTTTGCTGTCTTCATGAAGTGCCCAAATACTATTCCCGTTGTTTGAGCGGGATATATACCGTATAAATTTCCCTTTATTATGATCGAAATAATTTAATCCATTCCATGTACCAACCCAAAGATTACCTTTATAATCTTCAAACAATGAGTTTACACCATTGTTACTTATTGAATTTGTATCGGAAGCATTGTATTTAAAGCTGCTGAAATTACCAGTTGCCGGATCGTACCTGTTTAATCCGCCGCCGTTAGTTCCTATCCATACTATGCCGGTATGGTCAACCAAGAGGCTTCTTACTTCATTATTATTTAAGCTGTTTTTATTTTTAGGTTCATTATGATAATGAATTATTTCCCCGGTTTTATTTATAACTTCATCCAATCCATTATCAGTTCCAACCCAAACATTGTCTTTTTCATCTATGAAGGAAGTAATAATATTAGAACTGCTCAAACCTTTTGCGGGATTATTCTTGTTGACCTTATAGTAAGAGAATTTATTTAATGTTTGGCTAAATTTACTAATACCGCCATATGTACCTAACCAAATTAAACCTGTTTTGTCCTCACAAATAGAAAGCACATCATTATTGATAATACTGAATGGTTTGAACAAGTCATTCTGATACCTGGTAAAATTTTCTTTTAAAGGATTGAATTTAT
>DATKLQ010000386.1:0-5003 GCA_035542335.1 Ignavibacteriaceae bacterium
CAAAGTTATTAACCAAAACTAAAAGAGGCTTTATAAGCTGTGAAAATATTTTCCCGGAATTGCTGTAAGGATCGAGAAGATTAAGAAGAAAAATAAATCCGGCAATAGAGGATATAAGAGTCAGAGTGAGAATCGAATATCTTAAAATATTATACGGTTTTAAATAGCTGAAATATTTTTTCTTATAAATCTTTTTACTTATAAAGTTTATAATGTCCTGCAGAGTTCCCAAAGGACATGCAGTTGAACAATACACTCTTCCGAATAAAAGAGTCACAACAATTACGGCAAAAAATCCAATGGATGCCAAAGCAAAAAGAGAAAAAAACTTAACAGCAGAAGGTACAAACTGGAGGAAAAGAATATATGAAGAAAAGCGGGTAACTAATTTTGAATCCGGGTCAGAGCTGAGAAACAGTAATGCGGTAAGGATCAGAAAAAGGACCGAAACAAAGACCCTTATTATTTTTAGATCAGAAAGTTTAAACCCCCGTTTCCTTTGAAAAGGGGATAGGGGAAAAGCATTCATTCTTTACATTTTAATCCTGTTTATCGAAAGCTTGGACAGATCCTTAGTCCCTATTTTCATTTCATCGGCAATAGTCAGATAAGTAATACTATCCGGCTCCGCTCCGAACAATTTTGCAGCGGCAACGTCTCCGGCCAAAATATCGGTAGTAATAATCTGGGATTTCATTTCAACTACATCTTCCCTTGAGATTCCTCTTGGGCCGTTCTTCATCATTACAAGGTATGCATCGATTACATTTAAATCCGGTTTCCGGTAGAGAGCGCAGTCTGCAATACATTGGTGAAGATCATTTTGGTGCCAGAACCACCTGTCCCAAACAATGCCCATTAAATTTTTCATTGAGATAGTAAGGCCGGATGCATCATGATTTTTTAAGATCGGAACATTAATAAATACATCGGATTCGAGAATAAGCTCATGTATTTTTGCTTTCTTTAAAACTTTTGCTCCTTTAATTTCAACTTCGTGGTAATTCCATTCATTCGCGCCCGATACCACTTTGGCACCGGCATCCGTTGCAGCTTTTTCTATCCCGCTGCTTGAATAGCATTTGTTTTGAATATCGCATGTATGATCGAAGACGTAGACGTCTTTTGCCCCGGCGTTAAAACAATGTTCAATTATTCTTTTAACAAGAAGCGGGTTCGTGTTGGCTCCTTTTTCCGGAATAACATCCCAGCCGATATTCGGCTTTACGACAACCGTCTGGTTTTTCTTAACAAATGTTTTCATTCCCCCAAGGGAGCCTATTGCTTTATCGAACATTTCCGCAGCTTCACCGCCTTTTACGGCAACAAGATCATATTTATTTTTTAGGATTTTTCCACTTGTATTTTTGAATGATCCTATTCGGCTTATTTTACCTGGAAAATTTATTAACGGTATGGAAGCCGCTAAGAATCCTGCCTGGAATGTTTTACTGATAAAATCTCTTCTTTTCATTGAATCCCCATAAAATTATTGAGGAAAATTATTTTCCTAAATTAAGGAAAATTAATAATAATAAGCTGTTGAAAAACTTTACTTTTATTATATTTTTTTAATAGCTGCCCTAAATAATTTACATTATCGAATCTTTCTCATTCTCATTCTCATTCTCTTAATCTTCATAACTATTATTGATAAATAAAACCTTATGGAATCCTGAAAAGATTTTATGGTAATTTGCCATTATTTTTATATTTTTATATAAAAAATGTTTTACAAAAATGGAAAAGCAGAACTTACGGAAGCAGTTATTAAATCTTGATTCCGAATTAAGAAAAATCAAAACCCTTGATAATGAATCGAGGGAGATTCTTAAAAAAACGATCTCTAATATTCAGGATGCGCTGAACCGGTCCGGGGATGAGTCAGCCGCTGTTCAGAATAATTTACTTGAAGATCTCAAAAAATCAGCCGCACATTTCGAGGCTACCCATCCGGAATTGTCTGAATCCATGCATATCGTTATTCATACATTGAGCAATATGGGAATTTAATTCTTACCATTTTCCGATAAATTAAATTAGAATTAAACCGCAGATGAAACCAAATCACCTGACATTATTTAAGATATTATCATCTTTGATCAATTATTTTTTTTGATCAATTATTTTGAAAAATCGGCAGTTTTGGAGAAAAACAAGATAATTTTTGCGACAAAAAATGAAGGGAAAAAGAGGGAAGTCAAACGGATATTTGAAAATTCCCGGTTCGAGCTTCTTTCATTAAATGATTTTAATAACGTTCCCGAAATAGAGGAAAACGGGAATACTTTTGAAGAAAATGCTTCAATAAAGGCTCATAAAATTTTTGAAATGTTTAGGGTACCCGTAGTTGCAGACGATTCCGGGCTTGTCGTCGATCAGCTAAACGGAAACCCCGGGGTTTATTCGGCAAGATACGCAGGCGAAGATGCTACCGATGAGGAAAATAATCAAAAACTACTGAAAGAATTGGAGAATTTCCCTGAGCCGCATCCGGCAAAGTTTGTCTGCGTGGCAGTTTATTATGACGGCAAAAAATATTTCAAAGCACAGGGAGAAGTAGTAGGGAAAATTATTAAAGAACAGCGCGGTGAAAACGGTTTCGGCTACGATCCTTTATTTGTACCGGAGGGTTTTAACAATACGATGGGCGAATTTCCGCTGGATAAAAAAAATGAGATTAGCCATCGGTCAAAAGCTTTCAAAGCATTAAAAAAGTTTTTAAACTCTTGAAGGAGGAAATCATGAAAAACAGCTTTATAATTTTACCATTACTTTTTTTTACTGCATTTCTTTTAAATTCATGCGATAAAGGAGGCTCTACCGGAAGCGGCGGCGGAAATGAAGAGAAAAGCAACTATTTCCCCAATAATGACGGAGCTTATTATAAGTATAATGTGAATAGAACAGATTCCGGCGGAGTTCAAACAACCGGATCAAGATCCGTTAAGTATGACGGCATGAAACCCGGTACTGCTTATCAAAGACAGATTGATTCAAGCACAATCGATGCAGTGACATTTGTATCCGAATCTTATTTTAGGAAGACAGATGCCGGCGTATACTACTTTTTGGATACAACCGGACTGGCGAGCAATATTCCTCCTCAATATCAGCAGTATATTCCCCAGCTCAGTATTGATGCGGAAATGATATTGCTTTCAACTCCGCCTCCCAATAATTGGCCGGTATTTAAAATACTTCTTGCAACCACTTCGGTAATTAGTGTGAATGCAACTAATCTCGGAACAGAAAGTTTCAATAACGGTGCCGTTTCGGGGACTGCTTTGAAAGTAAGATACGACGTGAATATTACAATTCCTCTTTTACCTGCACAAACTCTAAGCGCTTTCTGCTGGTTTTTGCCGGACGTGGGCGTGGCTAAATGGGAAGGGAATGCTACGGTAATTAATGCCTTATCCGGCGGAGGAATTGATTTCGGAGATTCTACTACGGTAATTACACAGGATTTGAGCTACTACAATTTGAACAAGTAATATTTATTTAAGAGCGATTAAGACCTGGACTATTCCCAGGGTCAATCTATAATCCCGGATTCCGGTAAATCCGGTTTCGTTTAATAGATTTTTCAGATCCACTTTTTCATCGAACTCCTGCACCGATTCCGGGAGGTAAGAATAAGCTTCTTTATCGCCCGAAATCACTCTTCCCGTTAAAGGAAGAATTTTTTTAAAGTAGAAACTGTAGGCAGTTCTGAAGAAGAAATTTTTCGGCAGCGAAAATTCAATAATTGTAAGGCGGCCGTTCTTCTTTAGAATATTATAGAATGATTTGAATCCTTCCCTGATATCATAAAAATTCCGCACTCCGAAAGCTACGGTAATATTAGTAACGGAATTGTTTTTTACCGGTATGCTTTCGGCCGTCGCCTGAATTAGATTTGTTTTTGCCCAGAGGCTTTTTTTCTGAAAGAGCTTAAGCATGTTTAATGAAAAATCACATCCGAAAATTTTTTCGGCGCCTAATTTTTTAGCTTCAATTGCCACATCGCCGGTTCCGCATGCCGCATCGAGGAGGATACTTTCACTATTAATTCCGGTAAGCTTCAACGCTTTTTTCCGCCAATAAATATCAAACCCGAAGCTCAGAAGATGATTCAGCAGATCATACCTCGGGGCAATTGTTTCGAAAATCCTCCTTACCTGTGTTTTTTTGGTTATGCCGGCTTCAGACATTGTGTGTTATTAATCTCATGTTCAGCATTTTTCATATTCGAATTTTTCCAGCCCGAGCTTTTTCTGCCACAGGTTGAAAATGTATTTCCCTGACCAGACAGAGAAAATCATAAGCAAGGCTCCGCCGATTAAATCTATCACATAATGATAACGGAGGTAAACAGTAGCAAAGATTAAAAGCGTTCCGACAGGTATAAGAAAATACTTGGAGCGGCTTTTTAATCTTATGGAAAGATACATAACAAGAAGGGTAATCATGGTATGTCCGCTGGGAAAAATATCTCTTTGGACGGCTTCGGCGGGGTTTAATGTCCCGGAGGGGATTGATTCCCCGATGTTTACTAGTTCACGCAAAAAATTGGTTAGAAATACTCCTGGTAGCTCTGTATTTATTGAGTCAAATGAATGAAGCGTAAAGCGCGGCCCGATACCTGGTAATGCAAAATAACCGATGTAAGAGAGGAAGAATCCATAGATAATAGAGAAAACCGCGTAGTCCAAACCTAAATATCTTTTCTTACGCTCTAAAGCAATTCCTAAAATAATTGGAAGAATATAGAAAAGGCCGTAAACGATCTGGAGGATTTCGGTTAATATCGGATGAGAAAATTTAGCTAAAAATACCGTCGGATCAATGCCTAATATCCACCTGTCGATTTGGATTAGGAGGTAATCAAAATCCTGCTGCCTGATCGGCTTAATGAGAAAATAAAGCTCTTTAAATGTAAAAAGGATAAGAGGGGCTGTATACCAGTAATGAATGATTCGGAATAATTTTTTCCCGGTTCGGTTTTCAAGGTATGCAAT
>DATKLQ010000387.1:0-3862 GCA_035542335.1 Ignavibacteriaceae bacterium
TCTAGCTTAAGGAGTTCGGTAATGATTCCTTCAAAACCTCCGCCTAGTACAAGAATACTATCGCAACTGTCACATTGCAGTGCCGAGAAGTGAACGAATTCCTCCGCCGAAGTACTTTCGGTTTCATAAGAGAGCGCATTATCTGTAAATACACAGACTTGTTTTCCCGGCGAGGTAATTGTGACACGGTTATAGGGAGTATCAATAGATTCAACTGCAAAAGGATGATTCAATGAGGTCATAAATGCATCAATCCTGCCGGATATACTAAACAAAAAGGAGACGGCTGTTATTATGGTTAGGGAAAAATACTTAAGAAACGTATTCCGCTGCAGCCATGAATAATAAATTACAAGAATTATACATCCGGCGCTGCAGATTAAGCCTGCAGTAAAGTTGCTGATATCAAAATTCAAAAAAAGAGTTGAACACAAGCCGCCGAGGATGCCGCCTATACTTTCAATGGAATAGGCTCCGGCTAATGTCTCATTTTCATTTATTAATATTTTGGCGGCCCATTGGAATAAGAGGCCGGCTGAAACGCTTGCAGGGAACAATGCAATTATAAGTCCCATTATTTGAGTAGTGAAGGGGAGATACTCCCCCGGAACCCCGTTGAATATTTCTCTAATACTTCGAATAAATACTATATCAATTATCAGCAGAGCTGACAAGAACAGAAAGAGAATTTGAATATTTTTTTCTTTCGGAATAAAAGAACTGCGGCCGATTGCAACTCCAAGCGCCGTCCCGATCATCCAAATTCCAAAAGATAAAATATAGATTAGTTCAATTCCGTAAAATGAAACAAGTAATTCTCTTAGAATAACTACCTGGCCGAGGATGGAGAAGAAGCCGGCACCAATTAGATATACTGCTGCCCTTTGAATCGGAGTTTGATTAATGAAATTCCTGTTCACTGAACACATCCGCCTGGAAAATGAATAATTCCGCATCCTTCCAATCACCTGCTGTAAGCCCGGCTTTATAGCATAGCTGATCCAAAAATACCTCTTTGCTCCAGCCGGTTTCATCGGCTACTTGCGGAAGAAAAACGGCTTGCAGGCCTCCTTTCTTAACAATTACGCCGTCACGTCCAAGAACAATTTCATCGGCGTTTTTAATTTTTTTAAACGGAGTAAGAATTGAAATTTCAATTTCAACTTCGGGCAATTCATGCACAGTTAAAGGTGAAAAGCGTGAATCATTGAATGCTGCCTGAAGAGCCATTGAACCCACCATTGTGCACATAGGTGTATTTTCGGCCATATTGCCGATACATCCTCGGAGTTCTCCGTTTTTTTTCAGTGTAACAAACGCGCCTCTTTTTATTTTTAATTTTGGATTCATATCACGCAGCATTGGAACTGTTTGTACGCTGAAATATTGTTCAAGCGTTTTGCGGGCATGACCTAATAATGTTTTCTTGTCCGATGGATCCAGCTTATATGAATTGTCGATAATTATAGAATCAATATCGGGCGTTTTTATTTTCTTCCCCTTTGAAATAGCAACGGCGCCGTATCCCACTACCTTTTCAACTGTTCCTATGGAATTATAACCCGAATTGCTGTAGCTTACTATAGATGCGCAGCCGGCTCCGAGCTCTTTTGCAGTTAAAACTGCTGCGACTATCGGAGCTTCACCACAGGCACAGGTTACCAGCTGAGGAATTTTGTTTTCCAATTGGTTCTTCATTACCGAAACGATTTCTTCCGGATTCAGATCAGCTATTGTTTTGAGTGTCGTATTATCGACCCTAATTGCATCGTCAAAGCGCGGATAATGAGAAAGATCCGAACTCGCCACGATCAGCGCTTTTTTATCTTTTAATATTCCGGCTAACGCTTTGCCGAATCTGGTGCACATTTCAATGTTTGGTTCGCCGATAATGATTGGAAGAATCTTTGCCCCGGGAAATAAGTATTTTATGAAGGGAATTTGGACTTCAATTGAATGCTCTTCCGCATGAACGGACAAGCTGCTGCTGACGTCGCTGTCTTGTTTTAGCAGTTCTTGGGCAGCATTTTCGTCAATTTTTGCAGAACCTATCGGGGTACCAAATGCACCTCTCGGATAAACCGATATACCCGAGAAACCGGCAGTCGTATGGTTTGTACCAAGCACGACTATTAAATCATAGCTGTTTTGTTTCACCTGATTATATGCATCGGCATCTATCTGCCCCGAATATATATAGCCTGCATGAGGGACGATCAAAGCAACTACATTTTTAGCCTTGGGGGGCTCTGCATTCTCCATAAAGACTTTTATCTGGCGGCTAAGTAAAGTTGAATCTGCAGGATAGAACTGGCCGGCAAATACTGGAAGACGTAATGAATCGCTGTCTCTTGGAGTTGATTCAACATTTCCGGCTTTGCATGAATTAATTGTAAAGAGAAGTATGCCGCACCAAAATATTTTTTTCATATTTTTTAATTCTCCCTTTAAAAGCAGTCTAATCCCAGACACCTGCAATAAAATTTTTGCAGTATTCACAACGACTATTTTTAAGATGAATTTCCGTGGTGAAAAATCCGGTACGTTTAATTAATATTTTGCCGCACTTTGGGCAATATGTTAAGTTGCCTGCATGCCCCGGAACATTACCAATATATGCATAATGAATTCCCTTAGATAGAGCAATATCCCGTGCTCGTTCCAAAGTCGATACCGGAGTAGGCGGAAGATTGAGGAGTTTGTAATCGGGGTGGAATCTTGTAAAATGAACCGGGACGTCCGGGCCTACTTCGTTAAAGATCCAATCGTTAAAATCATTCAGCATTTTTTCCGAATCGTTCAGTGTCGGAACAACCAGATTTACAATTTCCAAATGAACTTTGGTTTTAGATATTTGTTTAATGCTCCTAAGTACAGGTTTTAATTCCGCACCTGAAACTTTCCGGTAAAACTCTTCACTGAACCCCTTTAGATCTATTTTGATTCCATCAAGCACTTCGCACATCTCTTTCAAAGGTTCTTCATTCATAAAACCGCAGCTTACCAGTACATTCCTGATATTTTTCTTTTTGGCCTGCTTTGCGATGTCGATTAAATATTCGTCGAATACGGTTGGTTCATTATAGGTAAAGGCAATAATCGGGACGTTTTCAGATTGAGTATTACTAGCGATTTCTTCAGGAGGAGTAAACTCGACCTGAAAATCCTCCGGTTTAGCCTGTGAGATTTCCCAGTTCTGACAGAATTGGCAGGACAAGGGGCATCCTGCAGTCGCTAATGAGTAAGCCGTCTTACCCGGCAGGAAATGATAAAACGGTTTCTTCTCAATAGGATCGATGTTTATCGATATCGGTCTGCCGTAAACAAGGCTTTTCAGCTGACCGTTTATATTCATTCTTGCCCGGCATTTGCCCCTCTCGTTTTCTTTGATGATGCATCCCTGGGCGCACAGAAGACATTTTATTATCGTCTCTTCATGGTCGAATTGATTCTTCCCGGAAATTTGAGATAATGAATGGCATGATGCGCAGTTGACATTTTTAGTTTCAGTTGAAATCCAGTGCCGTGCAACAGGTGAGCTTTTAATAAGTTCTTGTTTGTAATCGGATTGAATTCTGTTTTTTACCCATCCGTACAGATCCTTGATCAATATAGTTGAAGAGAGTGCCGCACTAGTACCGATAAGCAGTCCTGTTTGAGAAAGGAATTTCCGCCTGGAGAGAGACATTTCTTTCAGTTTGACGATATAATTTTATTTACAAAAAAATTTTAATTCATATTTCCGGTATTATTTAACAAAATATTTTTTTCATATTCTAATTGCATCAGGCTTCTTATTCATTCGAATGCAATTTATGAAATAAAGATTCTAATCTCAAATTATACAGAATAAAGATGAAAA
>DATKLQ010000388.1:0-3259 GCA_035542335.1 Ignavibacteriaceae bacterium
CCTTAAGCTTGTCATCGGCAATTTTTAGGGAAAGTGCCAGATCTTTTCTGTCCAAGTCGCGCATTATCCTCTGTATGTCTTTATCCTGTATGTTGATTATATCCTCGAACATAAACATCAGTCTTTTAACTTCAGTAGCGACATTAGGATCTTTTTCCGATAGTTTATTTAGAATATCCCTGCTTAAGCTTAAAGCAGATTTATTTAAAACGACTGCAAGACTTTTTGTTCCTCCTATAGTGCTTAAAGACTGGGACATAGATACCCCGGCAAGATCATCAACTACTTTCTCGATTTGAGTTAGAGTTTGTGGAGATATTTTCCCGAGAGTCGCAATTCTATAAACCACATCGTCTCTTAATGCCGCAGGCAGCTCCTTTAATACACCCGCTGTCTGGGTCGGGTTTAAATGAGAAAGGATTAGGGCGATTGTCTGGGGATGCTCTTTGTTCAAAAAATTAATAAGCTGCATCGAATCTGCTTTTTTCAAAACATCAAAACCTCTTAATGTCGTGATTGATTTTACTTTATCAATAATTTCCACTGCTTTCGGTTTGCCGAAAGATTTTTCAAGCAATGCCTCGGCGTATTCCACCCCTCCTTCAATCACATACTCCCGTGCAATTATCATCTCATAAAATTCTTCAAGAATCGAATCAATCTTCTGGGAGGGGATATTTTTAATTTTAGTTATTTCCGTTGAGATAGTTTCAATAATGGTAGGATCCAGGTATTTAAAGACTTCCGCTGCGGTCTCTATTTTCAGAGCTATCATCAGAAGCGATGCTTTCTGCAGTCCGGTCAACTCTATTTTCTTTGGGTCCTTTTCTATCGGCATGATTACGCTAATTCGTCCTGATGAATCCATGAATTAATAATCTTTGCCGCTTCAGTGGGGTTTTTGGAGACATATTGAACAATTTTCTCCTGCTGATTTATTTTTTTCAGGGCTTCTTCCGAGAGCTCATCTTCTATATCTCCCACCGGCAGCGCATCTCTTTTCGGCCTGCTAATCTTTGGCGTTTGCTTTCCTTTTTTGGACGGAGGAGGCTCGAAAACATTTGGTGAATTAAAGCGTGCCGGCGAGGGTTCCCAATAAACATTTTCAAGATTCTTCAAAGCTTCTCTTTCTTTTTTGATATTTTTTGTCAGCATCCGTATTACGAAAAAAGCGCCTGCTAATCCGGCTACGACAAGAATTAAATTTGACCAGTCTTCCACTTTATTAATAATGGAAGGGCTTCCTTCCACCGGAGTTTCTTCCTGCGGTTTTGTTTCAAAGGAGAGGTTTACGATTGAAAACTGATCATTCCTGGTTAGATCGAAACCCACTGCATTTTTTATGATTTCCTCAAGCATTTTTAATTGCTGCTCGGGTCTCGGTTCATACTGTACTTCGGTCTCCTCTCCTTTTTTCACCTCTTTTTGCGAATAATTTATTACAGCGGCAATGCTTAATTTTTTGATGTTGCCCGAGTTTTCCACAACGCGCTGGACAGTCTTGCTGATTTCATAGTTAGTAGTGTTATTCTGGCTTACCTGCGATGACGAATCCTTTCCTTCCGAGCCTTGGTTTTCCGTTTTTATAGACTGCTCACTTACTGCAACCTGCGATTCGGGGTCATAGAGCTCCATGGTTTTTTCCACCTGGTCGAAATTCAAATCTGCATTTATTTGGATCATTGCATTGCCGTAGCCGAGCACGTTGTCCATTAAGCTCTGGGCTTTTGTAGCAAGATAATTTTCAACGGATTGTTTTATTTCATACTGCTTCCCGCTGTTCACAGCAAACGGATCTTCGGAGTATTCTTTTGAAAGCAGCCTTCCTTTGGTATCGAGGAGTGTTACTTTTTCGGGCAGCAGGCCTTCGACGCTGCTTGAAACAAGATTGATAATGGCAGCTACATTCCCGTTAGTCATCGTATAGTTGTTTCTGAGTTTCAGAACAACTGAAGCAGTCGGGAGCTTTTCTTCATCCTTGAAAACTGATTTCTGGGGGAAGACAATGTGCACACGTACTCCTTCAACGCCTTCCTGCTGGCTTATTGTCCTTGATAATTCTCCTTCAAGAGCCCTCTTGTAATTCAGCTTCTGCATGAATTCCGACATTCCCATCGTAGTTTTGTCAAAGATTTCATAACCGACTACCCCGGAGCTCGGGATTCCTTTCCCGGCGAGCGAAAGTCGGAGCTCATATACTTTATCTTTAGGTACTTTGATGGTGCTTCCTCCATCTTCAATTTCATATTGGATTTTTTGAGAAGAAAGGTATTCCAAAACTTTTGATGCATCTTCCTGGGCAAGATTTGTGTAAAGCGCCGAATAGCTCGGCTTGTTCATATACATAAAGAGAAACGACATTATAACAATCGTAAAAATTGATGTGCCGCCAAGTAATATTTTTTGCTGTAGGGAAAGCCTGGCTAAGTAATTCGATAAAGCTTTGAATTGATTCATTGCATTTCTTTAAATTTTTGAAGGTTGGGTCAAAAGAAATGCCACTGGCTTTGATTTTTTTGATTTGAATTGCAGTGATTATCGGAATGAGATTGGCTAAAAATAACCACGTGGTTGAAAAGCGGATCCTTAAGAGTAGATCATCTTAAATCTAAAATCGTTAATCCTTGTTCTTAAATCAAATGGATTTCAGATTTAAGATTAACGGTTTTCGATTTAAGATTGACTCAGTCTCATCCTCACAGATAGTTTGTTGATCCTCTACGAGGATCCGTCTAGAGCGGTATTATCTATATTACAGTAGTTGAACGTCTACGACGTTCTTTTACTAAACCGGAATAAATATGAAGTAAAAACATCGCAGATGTTTTACTATTGTAACAAAGGGAAAAAGAAGAGTAAAGAAATCCTTGCAGAGGATTAACTAGAGGGTATGAATTTCGGATTCCCAGTCAAATTCTTAAGATAAAAAAAATGATCTTAAATCTGAAATCGCTAATCATAGTTCTTAAATCAAAAGGATTTCAGATTTAAGATTAACGATTTAAGATTTAAGATTAACGACCTGCCTTGCCGGCCTGTCTCGGCTTGGCCGAGCTAAGACGGGCAGGCAGGTTTTTTGATTTTAGATTTACTCTGGCTCTGCCTCAGCCTCATAACTCAAATTTTCAATATAGTCATTTTAAATCGTTCGCGGATTTTATATCCATGGCATTTTGCAAAATCCGTTCAAACATCGCTGCTGCAGTGGTAATCACGACCGAGCCGAAGGTTATGAGGATGCCCATAAAAACCCCGCCTG